>JAKBYW010000100.1:0-6670 GCA_021840275.1 Chloroflexota bacterium
GATCTAGCCAGCCAACGGTTCTGCCTCCGGGTGCAGTTGTCGCAGAAGGGCATATTAGGCCCATACAAGCATCCAGCCTTGCCTTCCAGGCACGCGGCGTAGTGAACATGGTCAACGTCAAAATTGGCGATCAGGTCAAAGCAAACGATCTGCTAGTTAGTTTGGCGAACGCTGGTCAGGCGCGCGCCGCGTTGATAGCAGCACAACAGGCTTATAACTTAGTGCTCCGCAACGCAGGCGGCGATCGCGCGAAAGCCTGGCAGGTTTATATGAGCGCGCAGAAAGTCCGCGGTGATGCGCTGAACAAATGGAATAATCTCGATGTAAAAGATATCGAGAACCGCATGAAAGAACAACAAAATGTTGTTGACCAGCGCCAGAAAGATTTAACCATCGCACAGGCCGAATTTGACAAATATAAAGACAAGCCTGTGAATAATTTTGATCGAAGTAATGCCTCGGATAAATTGGTGGGCGCGCAGGAAAACCTGGATGAAGCCAACCGCAAATTGGATTCCATTACACGCGAACGTGATACCGTTCGGGCCGCGCTGGATGCGGCTATCGGCGCGGAGGCCGAAGCCAAACATCAATATGAGCTTTTCACTAACGACAATCCCAACGCCGACCAATTAGTGCTTGCCAAAGTGCAAGTGGATTCCGCGCAATCCGCGCTTTCTAATTACGAACTGCGTGCGCCGTTCGACGGTGTCGTGGCGGATGTCAATGTGCATGTCGGAGATCAGATTGGCCCCGAAACGTCAGCCGTGAGCGTGGCGGATTTCAATCAGTGGATGGTCGAGACCAGCGATGTGACCGAGCTTGAAGTCGTAAAACTGGCAGTCGGCCAGACCGTCACGATGGTTCCCGATGCGCTGCCGGGCGTCACGATCAATGGCACAGTCGAGTCGATTAGCCAGGCGTTCACGAAGCAGGGCGGCGACATTCTCTACACTGTTCGCATCAAGGTTGATAAAGTTGACCCGCGCATTCGCTGGGGCATGACTCTTGAAGTGACTTTCCCGCCCAATCAATAATTTTGTAGGGGCGACTGGCCAGTCGCCCCTACTTTTTATTTCTTGATGACCGCTTCGCGTTCCGGTCCGTTCGCCACCCAGCCGACTTTCACACCGGATAATTTTTCAATCGTCTCAACATAAGTGCGCGCCTTCGCAGGTAAGTCGGAATATTTTCGAATGCCGCGAATATCGCTGTGCCAGCCGCACACGGATTTATAGATCGGCTTCACTTGATCGAGTTGATACGCGTCGAGATCGTGATAATGGACGCGCTTGCCGTTGAATTCATAACCGGTGCAAACTTTTATTTCTTCGAACTCGCTCAAAATATCCAGCTTGGTCAGGAATAATCTATTGATCCCGTTGACCTGTGCCGCGAAGCGCGTCAACTCCGCGTCGAACCAGCCGCCGCGGCGGATGCGTCCGGTCGTGGCCGCCACTTCGCTGAGAGCTTTTTCCGTGCGAGCATCGTCCTTGACCTCGGTCGGCATTGGGCCCGCGCCGACGCGTGTGGTGTAGGCCTTGGTCACGCCGATGACGCGCGAAATAGCCTGGGGCGGAATCCCCAGCCCAGCCGTCGCGGCGGAAGCGAGTGTTGTCGAAGCAGTCACGAACGGATACGTGCCCCAATCCGTGTCGAGGATCGAGCCCATGGCTTGTTCGAGCAAAAACTTTTTTCCGGCTTTGAGTCCGTCTTGCACGATGGGGAACAACTCAATGATAAAGGGCTCCACATTTGCATAGTAGCCGAGATATTCATCATGTACTTTATCGAAGTCTAATGGCGTGCCGCCGAGTGCAACGATGATCTTGTTTTTGAGCGTGATCTGCATTCGCAATTTGCTCGCGAACACTTCTTGGTCGGCGAAGTCGCTCCAGCGAATGCCGTTGTAGCTGACTTTGTCTGCAAAGGCCGGACCGATGCCACGCCGCGTGGTGCCGGTTGCGCCCGCGCCTTTGGCCTCTTCGTACAGGCCATCCAGGATTTTATGATATGGCATGATGACGTGCGAGCGCGGCGAGATCAAAACGCGCTTTTCAAGTTTGAGCCCTGCCGCCCGCAGAGAATTCATTTCTTCGATCAGCACAGCCGGGTCGATCACCACGCCGCCGCCGATCAAACATTTTGCGCGCGAATAAAAAATTCCCGACGGCACGAGATGAATTTTGAACGTGCCAAATTCGTTGATGATAGTGTGCCCGGCATTGTTGCCGCCGTTGTAGCGTGCCACGAAATCAAAATCTCCCGCGAAGGTATCAATGGCTTTGCCTTTGCCTTCGTCGCCCCATTGCGTTCCAAGAATCACTGTGACCGACATAATTTCTCCTCAAGTTGTTGTCGTTGCGAGCGAAGCGACGAAGTAATCTCCCAATAAAGTTGGGGATTGCTTCGGGCTAAAACCGCCCTCGCAAAGACAATTGATTTTATATTTTTTCTTTCAACATACGCTCGGCGATTTTTTCTGCTAGGCCAACATAACTCAGCGGTGAAAGCGCACGCAATTTTGTTTTTACATTTTCGGCGACTTGTAGTTTTTCAATCCACTGTTTGAATGATTCTTCCGTGATGTCTTTACCGCGCGTCAGGGATTTTAGCTGATTGTAGGCTTGCGCATCTCCAGACGCACGCAGGATGGTTTGCATGCCTTCGGCTACGATTTCCCAATGCGCCTCCAAATCGGACCTCATGGCAGATTCATCTGCTTCGACTCTTTCCAGTCCCCGCGTCAGACTCGCGTATGCTACCAGTGAATGTCCCAACGCTGTTCCGAACGTACGGCGGACAGTTGAGTCAGAAAGGTCACGCTGCAGCCGCGAGGCAGGAAGTTTGCGCGCGTATCCATCAAGCAGAGAATTAGCGATGCCGAAATTCCCTTCGGCATTTTCAAAGTCAATCGGGTTGACCTTTTGCGGCATGGTCGAGGAACCGACTTCGTTTTTTACCACACGCAATTTTAGATAGCCATCGCTGGTGTATCGCCACATATCCTGCGCCAGATCGAGCAAAATGGAATTTATCAGATGAAGTGTGTTGAAATATTCCACCCAATTATCGTACGGCAGGATTTGCGTGGTGACGAGATTTGGCTCCAGCTCAAAACTACGGATAAATTTTTCACTGAAGGCAAGCCAGTCCACTTGCGGCACAGCAGATTGCGCGGCATTGAAGTTGCCAACTGCGCCATTGAGTTTGGCTTCAAATTTATGTGCAGACAAAATATCCCGTTGCTTTTTCAAGCGCAAATAAAAAACAGCCATCTCCTTGCCAAATGTTGTAGGCACTGCGGGCTGTCCGTGAGTGCGCGCCATCATGGGCGTGGATTTGTGTTCGCGGCCGAGCGTGGCCAGACCTTCGAGAATTTTGTCCAGCGCAGGGAGAATGGTTTGATCGCGTGTGCCTCGCAGGGCAATGGCCTGCGCTAAATTGTTGACGTCCTCCGACGTCAGCGCAAAATGAAGCCACGAAACGGTGTCCGCTAAAGAGGTCGAAGTGAGGCGGGCGGATAAAAAGTTCTCGATGGCTTTGACATCATGGCGGGTAGTCTGTTCTATATTTTTGATCTGGCGCGCATCGCCAATCGAGAAATCATCCGAGAGCGCGCCGATTAAATCCAACTCGGCGGCGTTAAAGGGACGGACGAGTTTTGCATCGCGTGAAAGGGAAAGCAGATAAGCGATCTCCACGCGCACGCGATCGCGAATGAAGGCGAACTCAGATAAATGGTTGCGAAGCGATTCGGTTTCGCGCGTGTAGCGTCCGTCGAGAGGGGAGATGGCTTGCAAGTCGTCAGTCATGGTTTTCATTATAGCATTGCGGGAACGGGCGGCGCGCCATATAATCTGCGGGGCTGGATGCCCGAAGAGGAGATCTGCCATGAAAATTTTACCTGACGTTGCTTTGACCTATGACGACGTTCTGCTCGTGCCGCAATACTCGGATGTAGAGTCGCGGCGCAAGCTTTCGACCCAGACCAAACTCACCCCGAAGCTTTCATTGCAAATTCCGATTGTCTCGGCCAACATGGATACCGTGACCGAGAGCGAGATGGCGATTGCCATGGCGCGTGAAGGCGGCATCGGCATCATCCATCGCTTCATGTCTATTCATGAGCAGGTGGCACAGATCGCGCGCGTGAAGAAAGCCGAGTCGTTTATTGTTGAAAACCCTATCACGCTGACCCTTTCGCATACCGTTGGAGATGTCAGAAAAATCGTTGACGAAACCGACACGGGCGGAATTCTGATCCTGGACGAAAAAGAACATGTGACTGGGATTGTTACGACGCGCGATTTGCTATTTGAAAAAAATGGCGGCAGACTCGTTTCAGAGATTATGACTCGTAAGGTGGTCACTGCGCCGCCTGATACCACGCTTGAGCAGGCGGAAAAGATTTTGCACGAACACCGCATCGAGAAACTGCCGTTGGTCGATGCGAAGGGCAAGCTGGTCGGCCTCATCACCTTGAAAGATATTATGAAGATCGCCCAGTTTCCCAAAGCGACGAAGGACTCGCGCGGCCGTCTCTCGGTCGGGGCGGCGGTAGGCGTAAAGGCTAGTGAGTTGACGCGCGTCGAACACCTGATCGAGGCGGGCGCAGACTGCATCGTGGTGGACATCGCTCACGGGGATTCCAAACTTGAGATCGATATTATCAAAAGCATCCGCAAGAATTTTCCGTTGGTGCAGATCATCGGCGGCAATGTCGCCACCGCAGAAGGAACGAAACATCTCATCGACGCGGGCGTCGACGCGGTCAAGGTCGGTGTTGGCCCTGGCTCGATCTGCATCACGCGCCTCGTGGCAGGCGCGGGCGTTCCGCAGCTCACTGCCGTCATGGAGTGCACCGCCGTTGCCCGCCCGCAGAATATTCCGGTCATTGCCGACGGCGGCGTCCGCACATCCGGCGATCTGGTCAAAGCCATCGCGGCGGGCGCCTCCACTGTCATGCTGGGAAGTCTGCTGGCAGGTACGGACGAAAGCCCGGGTCTGTTGATGACGCGCAAAGGTCATCGTTATAAGGTCTCGCGCGGTATGGCCTCGCTGCAGGCCAACGTGGCGCGCAAAGTCCGCGAAGGCGAAGGCGACATTACGCAGGAAGAGATCGAAGAATATGTGTCCGAAGGTGTCGAAGCCGCGGTCCCGTATCGCGGCTCGGCGCGCGAGATGCTTAATCAACTCGTCGGCGGATTGCAATCTGGTATGAGTTATACCAATGCCCATTCGGTGGATGAATTGCACGAGAAGGCGGTCTTCACTCGCATGACGCAAGTCGGTCTGGCCGAGTCTCGTCCGCACGATGTGGAAGTGATGGAAAAATAGAACAATTGTTGGATTGAAAACTGCCTGATTAAGCGCGAGAATATAAGTGCTCCGAGAAGAGCAAAACCGGAGAAATCCGGCTGCGCAAAGTCATGGGTCTAAAACCACATTCATTTATGTAGTCAAGATTGCCAGACTGCCGAAAAAGCAAAACCGCCAAAAGACGGCGACGCAAAGCCAAGGAATCTAAAATCAGAAATGATCAGGATCGACCGGCTGAGCGAAGGGCAAAATCAGGGAAACCTGGTGACGCAAAGCCATGGGTCTAAAGTCATTCATAACCTGACCACGATTGCCAGACTGCCGAAGAGCGATTACAGCAGGGATGACGAATACTCGTCATCCCTGCTCATTTTTACGGACAGTTCGCCTCTTTCCGGATTTTGAACGGGGTGCCGATTTTTCAGTATATAATCACGCTATGAGTGACTCTCGTCAACCTTCGACAAGCTCAGGGCGAGGAAGACCCCTCGACCCTGAAGCTAAACCCGACGACCGCGTTGACAACGCGCTTCGTCCGCAAAAACTCGGCGACCTGATCGGACAGGATCAGGTCAAGGAAAATCTTGGCATTCTGATTGCCGCCGCGCGTGGGCGATCCGAAGCGCTTGACCATGTTTTATTTTATGGCCCGCCCGGACTGGGCAAAACGACTCTGGCGCATGTTGTCGCCAATGAAATGAGCGTCAACATTAAAGTGACATCTGGTCCGGCCATCGAACGCGCCGGGGATTTGGCCGCCATCCTGACCAATCTGCGGGCGGGCGATGTGCTTTTCGTGGACGAAATTCATCGCCTCGGACGCGCCATCGAAGAGGTGTTATATCCAGCTATGGAAGATTTCGCGCTGGATATTATCATCGGCAAAGGGCCGTCGGCGCGTTCCATCCGGCTCAAGCTGCCGCACTTCACCGTGGTCGGCGCGACAACCAGATTGGCGCTTGTCACTGCGCCGCTGCGTGCACGCTTTGGCGCGGTCTATCGTTTGGATTATTACGATCTGCCAGCCATGCAGGCTGTCGTCGCGCGTGCCGCGAAACTGCTCCAAGTCGAAGTGGATGAAGGCGGCATCGAAGAGATCGGACGCCGCGCACGCGGCACGCCACGCGTTGCCTTGCGTTTACTCAGGCGCGTCCGCGATTATGCCCAGGTGCGCGCGGATGGCAAGGTTACGTCTGTGATTGCGAAAGAAGCATTGGATTTATTGGCTGTTGATCCGCTCGGTCTCGACGATGTGGATCGGCGTGTGCTAAAGACCATCATCGAAAAATATAACGGCGGTCCCGTCGGCTTGAATACAATCGCTGCATCCATCAGCGAAGAAAAGGAT
>JAKBYW010000101.1:0-6656 GCA_021840275.1 Chloroflexota bacterium
TCCGATATATCCAGTCGGCAAAATCTTTTTGCATGGCAGTCATGCGCTTGGAGTCATTCAACGGTGAGTCGATCATGCCAAAGCGCGCGCCGGGTGTTGGGAATTTATCCAGCTTGTCGAGCGATGGGCCGCTGTAAGAAAAATCATCCCAACGTATCACACCGCCGCGCTCAGGTTTTTCAACCAGTACCGACCGCACGATGTTACTATCCACGCCCATTTTGCGGTCGAGGAAACGGATTTGAGCAGAGCCTAATAATGCGGGTCGATACACCATACTCTGGATCGTCGCACCGGCTGCCATGGGTTGTTTCGCCGCGCTAGAGGCTTCAGGCAGACTATGTGTTTGCGGTAGGAAATATTCTGCAACGCCTGCCGGTAAGGATGGCTTGGTCTGATTTGCTGACGATTGATCCTTGACAGTGGACGATGAGCGAGGCTTGGATTCGGCTGCCGAAACGGGAACCGCTTCAAGGTCCGGACTCGAGGCGGGTGCAGCCGCCTGAACCGGTTGCGCAGCTGACGTCAGCCGCGCTATGGTCTGTGGTCCATCGTCCATCGTCCGCTTAGCGCCGGCCAGTTGATTGAGCGCCGGGATCTGTGTGCGCGTCAGCGGACCAGCCAGGAAATTCATCGTCCAGCGCGTCTGGAACAGCATGGGCGCGTTGGAGTGAACATTGTGAAGAACAAAGACGCGCTTGCCGAGGCCTGAGATCAATTTATCGAGAGTTGCGCGCGAGTCGCCGCCTGCCGCGCTTTGAAGTCCATCCAACAAACGGTTTTTATCATTTTCGGTTTGCAGTTTGCCGATGATCCATGTTCCGGCGTTGGAGAGTGCCTTGTAGTCCACGTCCACTGGATTTTGTGTGGCGAGCAAAAGCCCAACACCAAAAGCGCGCGCTTGTTTGAGCATACGAAGCAGAGGTTGCTTGGATGGCGGGTTATTGACGGGAGGCAGATAGCCAAAAATCTCATCCATGTAAACCAGCGCGCGCAACGCGCCCGTACCAGATTGGGAACGCATCCAGGACTCAATCGCAGAGAACAATAATGTGACGAAGAACATACGCTCGGCATCGGGCAAATGTGCGAGATAGAAAACACTGTGACGCGGACGCCCATCCTTGGAGAAAAGTAATGTGGCAACATCCAGACTCTGGCCTTCTCGCCAGGCTTCAAAAGCGGGCGCGGCCAGAATGTTGTTCAATTGCATGGCAAGTTCCATGCGGTCTTTAGGCGGAAAGAAAGCGTTGACAGGAAACGCTCCGAGTTTATCGAAAGGCGGCGTTTGTGTTTGGAGAATCAGTTCGGTCAGTTCGAGGTCCTGACCTTGACTCCATGCGGTTTCAAATAAATTGGAAAGCAGAATGTGCTCACGCGATTGGATCGGGTCAATATTGTCCATGCCGATCAAGCCAAGCAAAGCTGTGACCGTGCTGGAAATTTTTTCGCGCAGTATCTCGCGATTGGAATTCCAATCAATTTCCGGCGCGGACAGCGAAGATAATACGCTGACCGGAATGCCCGCATCGGAACCGGGAGTATAGATGGCAAACTCGGCTGCGTTCTTGAGCGCCAGCATCCGCTCATGGCTGATGCCCCAATCGCTCAACCCCTTCGTCCAGGCTTGTGATGCGGCAGCAGCGGCTTGGTCGATGGTTTCACCGGCGCGGCGCGCAAGGTCAGGGTCTATCCACGGCTGGAAATCCTGCGGGAGGAGATCAGGAAAATGCAGGAGCAGGTTTGTGAGATCACCTTTGGGATCAATGATAATGGCGGGGATGCCCTGTAAGGCGGCCTCTTCCAACATGCCGACGCACAAACCGGTTTTTCCGGAACCGGTCATGCCGGTCACGACCGCGTGCGTGGTCAGGTCAGCCGGATCGTAAGTGACTGGCTGAGTGGTGGTCTTTCCACTCTTTGAATCAAAAAGACGGCCAAGATAAAATTCTTTGTCTGCCATTTCAGCGCTCCTCACAGTGGTACGAATGTTCTATGCAGCTTAATGTAATCGAAACCGAAAGAAATGGCAACACTCAGCACAGCATTAAGAAGAGAGACCGTCCTGGGAGACGGTCTCTCTTCTTTAAACAGCCAAACAAAAATCAATTTCCTCAATGACCAGTATCGTTCTGATTGTTGTCATTTTGGTCATTGCTATCAGAATTGTTCTCGGTTTGGTTGTTACTATTATTGTTGCCGCCAGAATCAGAACTACTTCCGGAATTTCCCGAACCGCCGTCTCCATTATTCGTTCCTATGGTAGATCGATTATCAACGGATTTGACCTCAACCTTGGTAACGATAAACTTTCCGGTTGCATCGTAATAGCCTTCAAACTTCACCGCTGAACCGACTTTTACCGCGCCGTCAATCTGCGCTTGATCGGCAATCACGGATTGTCCATTTATATTCCATACATTACCACGTATCGACTCGACCACACCACTAAACTCATATCCTTTTTGCTGTTGTTGGGAGGCCGATGGCTGTTCTGGCGCAGGCGTGCCAGGCATGATCACGATGACCGGTAGAGGCGTTGTTTGTAAATTTTTATTTGCAGCAGTTGGTGCAACTGGAACGCTATGATTTTCATTATCCGTCTCGCCGTTTTGATCGTTATCGCCTGACGGTTCGAGTGGAGGCAGGGAAACTCCCGGCTGTAAAAGCCGGATCTCCTGCGCGTCAACGGTGCCATCGTTACGCGTCGTTCCGATGACTGCAACCGGTACGCCATTTGAGATCACATCTGCAGGCAGGCGTGTCGAATTGGTAACCGAGACCGGGATGCCGGAAACCAGCCACTGCCCGTTCTGTTGACTAATTACCAGACCGGAAAATGTGATCGAAGCGGAGCGTCCCTTCATCAGCAATTCGTCAATTTCATTGAGACGTTCCTGCTCATACTGGCTTTCCAGGACATTGCGTCCTTGAGGATTGAATACAAAGAGTAAGCGGACATCCTCCCAGGTGCGTTTGACAGGATAAAGTTGATCGCCAGGCAGCGTACCCGATGAAGCGCTCACCAAGCCTGTGCTGCTGATGAATAAGGCGCCAGCCACCCCAAAGGTGATCGCCCAGCGCGAGAACATGGGGATCATCCGGCGACACGGGGCGCGTTTAGCCTCACGCATCTCGGCGGCGCGTTGCATTAAACGGGCGCGGCCTCGGCGTTGGACATCGCTTGGGATGGTGCGTCCGCTTGGGGTCCGGGCACGAAGCGATGCTTCAAGCATGGGACGCAGTTGTTTGACGAGATCGGGGTAACGCGCCAGAACCGAGTCCAAGTCTTGCCCTTGTTCGAGATTTTGCAAACAATTTTCGAGAGCGTCGTATAACTTATTCATCATCCACCTCCCCAATATTGCGCTGGAGTGCAGCCAGCGCTCGGAATTGGAGGGCTTTCACTGCGTTGACATTTTTATTCAACGCAGAAGCGGTTTCTTCCAATGAATATCCCTGCCCGAAACGCAGAGCCAGAACATGCTGTTGTTCGGGTGTAAGCTGAGCATAGGCCTGCTGAAAATCGCGCCCCTGTTGACGGCGCTCAAATTCATCGTACGGAGCAGAAGCAAGGTCAAGCAGGTCTTCGGGTAAAGCTTCAGTCGGACGCCGATAAGCGCGGCGTAAATGATCGGCAATAATGTGTGAAGCAGTAGACAGTAGCCAGGCTTTCAAGTTGGTCTGCGGCCCGTGATTGTTTTGTATGGCTTCGAGCATACGCACGAAGACATCGCTGGCGATGTCTTCGGCGACCTGTTCATCGTTGAGGCGGTAACGCACATAGCGGTATACCTCAGGGAAATATTTATCGTAAACGGCGCCGATGACCTGCGAGTCAAGATTCCGCAGACCATCCAGCGCTTGACTTTCGTCAAAATTCTGCATGGGTACGACAACTGTCCGATTGAGAGAATAGAGCACAGCTTGTGTGTTCATGCCCAGTATATCATCCTCCCATGAGGTGGATTTTTATCCGCCTCATGGGATAAAAAGCTTTTATGGGGTTGCGGTTACGGGTGCGGGTGCGATAATTGGTGTCGGAGGGACGCCATGCTACTCATTTTCATTACTATTGCTATCATGGCTCTGGCTTTCATTGCTATTCGAGTTGCCATTGGCATTGTGATCATTACTGTTGCTGTCATTAGAATTACTCTCATTCGAATTGCTGATGCTATCAGCACCGGATGAGACCTTAATTTCACGGACAGTAATGCTGCCATCTGCATTGGTGACAAATTCCACCTTAACGTTATCGCCGACCTTGAGAGTTGCAGCAAAGGACGGGAGATCCGCAAGCTTGTAGACTGCGCCATTAATGGTGATGGTTGTTGCATCCATGGCGCTGACCACGCCAACCACCTCGTTAGCACTGTGCATCTCGCCAACCGAAAGAGTCTCTGTACCTACACCGGGAGTCTCGGTGACGCTTGGCGTACCAAAAGCATCAGGGGTTTCGGTGACATCCAGCATGCTCGAAGCGTCAGCGGTTTCAGTGCCGAGGATGGCATCATTGGAATTGACGGAAGCGGTAGAAACAACATCCGTCGAGCTTAAGTCATTGAGGCTGGTCCCGGAACCTGAACCTTGGGCGGCTTGTACACCGCTACAGGCGTTCAACGCCAGAGCGGCGAGCACAACAACAGGTAACAAGAATAAACGAAACGATTTTTTCATTTTCTCATCCTTTTATGGTTTGGTTTCATCCGATTAGTCGATGGGGACACATAAAGGTTACGGGCAAATGACAAAAATCCCCTTTCACATCCATTCCATACCAGGACGAGACAGGGGATTTCAAAAACCTTACGACTTTCGCTTACTCAAAAACAATCCGCGAATTTTCGCTAATCTTCACGAATTTGTCTTTAAAATTCGCGTGTATTCGTAGGGATTAGCGGACAAAAGCGAAAGTCCTGAACCTGAATCTCGATTATGGCTGGGCTACAGCATATACACGCTGGAACTCTTGCAAAAACTGAGCAGCGATTTCGGGATTGTAAATGACGAGTATATTCTCATCATTGGTCGTCTCGGCACTGGCAGTGAAATTATAGGAGCCGACCACCACGATCTCACCGTCGATGACCATAACCTTATGATGCATCTGACCGAGATTGCCGTCCAAATGAACGTTCAGCCCCGCCACCCGGAACGGATCATACTCCGTGCCGATGTTGGACTTTACTTGATCAGACTCCATCACGCCCGAGACTTTGACTCCTGTCTCGGCACGCTGACGGATTGCCTCGCCCAACGGGTCGGCAGTAAAGGAATACGCCAAAAAATAAATGCTCGATTGAGCGTTCTGAAGCAGGGGCAAAATAGCGTTTTGCACGTGGTCGTCAGGCGAGAAATAGATTTCGACCGGCGTGCCATCCAAAGTCACGCGCGGATTCGGCGTAGCGGCCACAACATCCGGGCCGAATTTATCATCCACAAACATTTCGTTGAATTCAGTGGTGTAATCTTGCGCGATCTGTGTCGAACGAATGCGCATCAGATTATTGTTATCTTTGTATGTGCCTGAGTCCGTGAAATTCATCGAACCCACCCAGACTTCAGAACGATCGATCACAACAAACTTATCGTGCATCAAACCCTGACGGCGATCTCCAAGCATTGGGATACCGGCATCTTTCAAAGCCTGCGGGTCGGAACGATCCATGTTGTCGCTTTCCATCACAACGCGCACTTGCAGGCCGCGTTTATAAGCGTGGATCAACGCGTTACGCACGCTGTTTAGGCTGAGACTGTAAGCCGCCATGTCCACGCTGACGCGCGCAGCATCAATCGCCGCTACAAGCGGACCATCCGGCCCGCCCGCAATTTCCTTTCCCAGCGGATTGGTCGGGTCAGTAAAGTACAATTCAAACCACGGGCCGCTCACGCCATAACCAACCCGCATCGGAATTTGAGTCAATGGGGCTGGCCCGCCAGGAGCTTGAGTAAGCGGCCCAGAATTATCTGGCGGCGGAGCAACCGTTGATGGGATGGAAGTTTCAGGCAGCGGCTGACAGGCTGCAAGCAAAAAGCAAAGAGCCAAAAATGAGCCCAATAATTTTTTTAGCATCAGGTTTCTCCTCGCCGCGATTATAGCATGTCTGTTCTAATCAACAGACTTCGATTGAAAGGCAGTACGGTATAATCCCCGCCGTCCCATGGAAGAAACTCAAATCCCAAACTCCGCTAATCGTCAGATCGCCCGCGCCGCCGGGACGATCATGCTGGCTTTTGCACTAAGCAACATCATCGGCCTTGTCCGCCAGATATTGATCTCGCGTGCTTTTGGGACCGATAAGGCCATCGACGCATTCTATGCCGCATCAACTTATCCCGATTTGATCTTCAGCCTGGTGGCAGGCGGCGCGCTGGCATCTGCATTTATTCCGACCTTCACAGGCCTGCTTGCAAAAGACGAACGCGCCTCTGCCTGGAAATTAGCCTCATCCATCGCCAATCTCATCCTGGTCATCTTGAGCGTGCTGAGTATCATCTCGGCAATGTTCGCGCCACAGATCATTCGTTACATCCTCGCGCCGGATTTCTCCGCAGACGAACAAGCGCTGGCCGCCTCACTATTGAGAATTCTATTAATTACACCGGCCATCTTCGGCATCAGTGGCCTGACAATGGGCATTCTTAACGCGCAT
>JAKBYW010000102.1:0-6627 GCA_021840275.1 Chloroflexota bacterium
CGGCACCTTCGGCATTACCGCCGCAGCCGATAGGAGAGAATTATCAGAATCGCTCGTAGCTATCATAACTATCAGAATTATGATAACCGTGAGAATTTAGCCAGTGGTGCTACGGGTGACGCTTACGTTCGTCGCGCTGTCCGGGCGCCTCCACCGGCAGCACAGGCAACGACCGCTGAGTGATTTAACTCCATTCTTTCAGAGAGACAAATTTCCATCTAATCTTCCGGCGGTGACTCGTGGAATGAGTCTCCTTGAAACGTATTGAAATGAAATCCGTTGCCATCATCGGAGCTGGTATCACTGGCCTGACCACCGCGTTTTATTTGAAACGCGCCGGTTTTGCTGTGACCGTGTTTGAAGCTGGCCCTCGTGCCGGCGGCGTCATCCAGTCCATCCGCCAAGACGGTTTTCTGGCCGAGTTCGGGCCGAACACCATTCTCGAGACTTCGCCAAAAATCAAGCAGCTCATTGCTGATGCCGGCCTGGCATCGCGCCGGCTGAATTCCGATCCGCAGGCTGAGGCGCGTTATGTGGTGCGTTACGGACGTCCGATTGAAATGCCCGGTTCGCCGCTGGGATTTTTCGCCACGCCACTATTCACCGCCAAAGCCAAGCTGGCCGTGCTGCGCGAACCATTCATCAAGCCGCGCCGCGATGGTGTGGAGGAGAGCATCGGCCAGTTTGTGGTGCGCCGGTTTAATCAGGAATTTTTGGATCACGCCATTGATGCGTTGGTCGCGGGCATCTACGCGGGCGATCCGAATAAATTGTCGCTCACGCACGCTTTTCCCAAGCTCAAGGCGCTGGAAGATAACTACGGTTCGATGATCAAAGGGCAAATTTTTGGTGCTCGAGATCGCAAAAAGAGCGGGGAAGTGGCGAAAGATCGCGCCGCGAAACTTTCTTTCGACGAAGGATTGCAAGTGCTCCCGGATACGCTGGCCGCGCAACTTGGCGATTTGCTCAAGTTGAATACGCCAGTGACCAAATTGACGCAAACCGGTAATGGCTGGCGCGTGACGACGTCCAATGGCGAAGCGGAATTTGACGCTGTCATTTACTGCGGCACGGCCTACAAATTGGCGGAGCTGGGCGTAGAGGGTAGGGCGGGCAGTTCTCTGACCGCCGTCGGCGCGCGGAAAGCAATACGCCCTGCTGGCGCTTTTTCTGAAGTCCTCTATCCGCCGGTGGCTAGTGTCGTATTGGGTTTTCGGCGCGAAGATGTGGCGCATCCAGCGTCTGGCTTTGGAATGCTGATTCCCAAGATTGAAGGGTTTAAGATTCTGGGCACGATTTTCTCATCCGCGCTGTTCCCGAATCGCGCGCCGGCAGGGCATCTTACGTTGACCAGCTACATCGGCGGCACGCGCTATCCCGAGTTGGGGACGTTGCCGCCAGACGAACTGGTGGCAAAGACATTGGCCGATTTGCGCGTGCTCCTCGGCGTGAAAGGTAAGCCAGTCTTTGTCCAAACCGCCGTGTATCCGCGCGCCATTCCGCAATACAACGTCGGCTACGGCAAATATCGCAACTTGCTGAATGAAATTGAGAAAACGTGCCCGAACCTGTTCTTTGCCGGACACTATCGTGATGGTGTTTCGTTGGGTGACTCCATTGTTTCCGGCGTAAACATGGCTGAACGTGTGAGCAAAACTCTTTAACCGCGGATTTTCCCGGATGAAACTCAGCTTTTTGGAAAAGATTTTTTGAATCTGTGTTTCATCTGTCATCAAGTTAACAAACCCCGCATAAACACAGGGTCTTTTGAGGCGATGAACGGCCACTGTCAGTGGAACTGTCAGCCCCACGGCGAACTGATCTACTATTCGCCACTAAGCTGCCACCACTCCGCTGAAACTCGCCCGCAACTCCTTAACGGGTTGCGCCACTTCTGCGGCATGATTCCAAATCATGCCTATGAAACTTAAATTCACCCTGTTCCGCCGTGGCGAGGTCTATTATAGCCAAGACAGCGCCACCGGCAAGCAAACCAGTCTCCGCACCAAGGACGAGGCCGAAGCGCGCAACCTGCTCCACGCCCTGAACGAGGCCCAACGCCAGCCGACCCTCAATCTGCATCTGGCCCGCGCCTACCTGACCGGCAGCGACCCCGCCTATTTCGAGCGCACGTGGCAGACCGTCATGGAGCAAATGCAGGCCCGGGGGCAGACCAGCAGCCGCGAACGCTACGCCACCGCGTTCCAGTCGCCCGCGTTGGATGGCTTGCGGTCCAAGAAACTGCTCGAAACCACCGCCGATGATTTCTTTGCCGCGTTCCGCGCTGGCAAGCCTTCCACCCTCTGTTTCTTGCGGCGGCTGCATCATGTGGCCTTGAGCGCGGGCTGGATCACCGTGCCGATCGTCGCGCCGAACCTCTGGCCCAAATACAAGCCCAAGGAACGGCGCGGCATCGCGCGGGAGGAACATGAAACCATCCTTGTCCGCGAGAAGAAAGCGGAATGGAAACTTTACCTTGAGCTGCTTTGGGAAACGGGCGCAGCGCAGGCGGATGCCGCGAACTTCAAGGCGGAGGACATTGACTGGCAAACGCGAACGATTACCTCCACCAGTTTTCATGTATTGCACGGGAGTCTAGCCATGACCATGTATCCAGTGGCTGACAACAGTCAGCTTTGGCAGCCTACGATGAGTGTGGATGGCACAATCTCGGAGTCAAACTATGCCGTCTGGGTCAACGGTGTTCCTGCAACGGTTTACGGCAATTATTGGATCGCTGAGAATATTCCGGTAAGTGAGGGGGGCGTGGCAATTTTCGAAGTAACCGCTTATCCACCCGGCGAGGTGCCATCTGAAAGTTCTGGGGATGTCAATCCGCAGACCCAAAACTCGGAAAATATTGACTCCAATGAAGACAAACCGCCTTATTTATACGTGGAAATTGAGAAGCTAAATGAGGACTATACTCAATGGACTGACTGGGAGGAAATTTATGGAACCGACTGGTGGACGTCCGATGTAACTCGGCGTGATGATTATACTTGGGAAAACAACCAAACCAGCTACGGGCACGGAAACTATCACGAGGTCGATGACGGTTACTATGGCCCGATGACCTATGATTTGGACACGCTTGTAACTTGGGGCAAATCGCTTTATCCGAATATTTCGCAACCGACAATTCAGCTTACCGGGAATGCCGACCCGCAGAACTCCTATTACAACAAGCCATTTTTCATGGGGAACTTTAAAAAATACCATGGCCACTGGGAACTGGGACCACGCCCATACAATATGGATAGCGTGGAAACCATCATTAATGATTGGGATTTCTATGCCAACACGACGATGACATTGCAAACAGGCGGCAAGGGGTTGCCTGGATTATCAGCACAGCAAAACCTGTTCTGCTTGTCCGCCAATGCAGAGTCTTACTTACCGCCTAACAATCAAGGCTGCGGGTTTGCGGGGTTTAAAGATTGTGGCAGCATTCCTGTTACCGCAATCGAGGTTGCCGGCAAAAATCTAGGCGAAGACGGGAAGGTTTGTTTTGTATGGCCGGATAGCATTACACGGGACGTTACCCCATTGGTGAAAGGGAAGGATTTTTACAAGTTTTTTGAGATGTTCGAGAAACATAAATTCAAATCATATACCTGGCATCCGGCGTTGACGGACACGAAGCGGGATCGGTTGCAGGTAGGAGTTGGGGAAGAGGTTAGTGTATATTTTGATCCGCCGTTAAGCATGACGTTTCCGGAAGACCCTTGGTGGGTGGCTTCGGCTGGCGGCATCGAACCGGACACAGGTTCGGAAATCAAATTCACCGCGCCGAGCAACGCGGCCACGGCCAACATCCGCGTCTATGTCCGCGATGTGTATCTGGACAAGATTTTCACGGTGAAAGAACCAAGCGGGTATGACAAAGTCCATACTTACAAGGTTTATGATTATCCTTCTTCACTTTTGAGCGGACTTGGGCAGTCTGGCGCTGGGATGTATATTCGCGTGTATGTGACGCCGACAGACGTTTCATTTTACCGTGTGAAATGCGTGGAGGTGGGTGAAAATGCCACTGGCACCACTGGCTATTATGCGGATACTTATAATTACACAAACCCACCAGTCCAACTTTCCCATTCCAATTGGGGAGCTGATAAATGGTTTCAAATCTTTGAAGACAATTCCTGGCAAAATAATGGCATGAATAACGGAACCGATTGGGATCGTGCGTATTGGAGCGGGGATCGTCCTTACCCCGATGGAACTTGGGGTAATGGCGGCTCATTTACATGGCAAATACCGGCACAATGGCGCATAGATGACGACCTGAGCACGGTGCATACGAATCTACATTTTTCCGATCAGACCTTCATTTTGGGTGGGGACGGCACAATGATGGTGCTGAAGTTCGGGCTTTCTGCAAAACGAAGCCCATGGCAGTAACCTTTACAGGACTTGCATTATGAAACAATTTATATTTTGTCTTTTAGTTATTTTTTCCAACTTAACTTTGATGGCGGCTCCGGCGGGTTGGATAGTAGGATGGGGATATAATGAATCGGGAGAAGCGACGGGTATCCCATCCGGATATGGCTATACTGCTGGCACTGTTACATTGGATGGATTGATGGTATCCAATGCCACAGCCATTGCCGCCGGATTTGGATATGGATTGGCATTGCTTGAAGACGGGACGGTAATGGGATGGGGTGGTAACGGCATGGGTGCTGCAACCGGATCAAGAACAGAAAACAAGCCTTATTGTGGTCATGGTAAAGTCATGATAGATGGCAGCATATTAAGCAATGTCGTGGTGATTGCTGCTGGATTTACCCACAGTCAGGCGATCAGAAAGGACGGGACAGTGGTTACTTGGGGGTCTCCAGAACCCTATTTAACAAACTCCATCAGGGCCGCCAGTGGTTTGAGCAACGTTGTTTCAGTTGCTGGCGGGTTTAGTCTGGCTGCCAAAAGTGATGGAACGGTGGTTAATTTAATCAACGGTGAGACTTATGCAGGATTGACCAATGTTGCCGCTGTTTCTGCCTCTTGGAGGGATCACGGCCCGCTGGTGGTATTGAAAACAAACGGCACAGTGGTTGAAACTGACTTGCAAGGAAATGAAACGCCCGTATCTGTGAACGTCAGCAACGTCGTGGCAATATCAGCTGGGGGGGAGAATCTGGCTCTTAAAAAAGATGGCACTGTTTTTGGATGGGGATATGGAAGCAGCCTTCCGGGGGGGCTGACAAATATAATGGCGATTTCTGCTGGGGAAAGACATAGCTTGGCCCTCAAGTGTGACGGATCAATAGTGAGTTGGGGATACTATCGTCCACAGGTTCTGGTTGTTCCCGAAGGCTTGAGCAACGTAGTGGCGATTGCCGCAGGAAATGATTTTTTTCTAGCCATCACCACCAACCGCGCCGTGGCGGAGCGGTTTCGCCAGAAATGAAAACTGGCTTGCCTCGTGGAGAATGTGCCGTTGAACAGCGGGATGAGAGTCTGCTTCACAATGCTCGCATTGAAAACTGCTGGTGGATCAGCGGCGGGTATAATCCGGTAGAATATCAGGCCACTGTGAAATGCGACCTGCACTTTGCCAACGGCAAACCGTCAGCGGATTGTCAGGGCGCGTTATTGTTCTACCGTGGTGGACATGCCACTCTTAAGCCAGAACCGCGTTGCCTATGCCCGCTCTTGCCGAGGCTGTCTCATCGTAAAAGTTACTCACTACGAGAACGCTCAGGCCGTTAAACCTCGCCGCTTTCACCACCAGCCCGTCTTATCATGTGTCCTGACCGCAGCGTCTGTCTTCACTCTCGTCTATACTCGCTATCAAACGAATAACCGACGCAGACAGCGTCACCGTGTTCGCAAAGCTGTATTTTCCCAGCTCGTAGGCATTGGCCCCAAGGCATTTTGCCACGTATTCCGCGCCGGCCAGTGCGCGGTCATATTGCCGAACATCTACACGTGCCCCACCAGATTGAATCTTCCACAGATGTTCCATCTGGTATTGCGTCGTGTGATAGTTGCGCGTAGTAGTTCCCCCCACCAGACAGTGGAAGTGGAAACGCCCGTTTTTCTCGCCTTCTTCACCACGCAGTGCAATGAGCAGACGATTATAGGGCACACCACAGACTTTGGCCGTTTCTTGCAACCAGCGAAATGCCATGCCGAAGGCGATATTTGCGCGAGGGACATTGCCCTTGAACGTCGGCGTTGCAAAAAAGTCCCACTGGATTCGGGCCAGCGAGAGGCCAAAGTCGGTGGCGATCTCGGATTTGCGAATCGGATCGCGCCAGTCTCTGTCTATCCGAGGATTACAAGCCATAAAGGTTAATTCTTTTTGGCGTCGGTGATGATGCTGCCCAGCAGGGTAGCTTTGCCGCCATTGTCACCATGGCGGATGCGCGACACGCCCACCTGGATCGTGTTGCCAACTGATTTGCCCCAGACTTTGGCGCGCTCGTCGTCCTTGGTCCGGTAGTAGAGCATTTCTTCCATCCGATGCTCCACGGGTTGGCTGATGTCCATGCACAGCAAGTCGTAGGACTCGCCGGCAGGCTTGCCGTTCTTGGCCGGCCACGTGTTGTGGACTTCCTTGAACACAGTTAGCGTCATGATCATTTTATTGTCTTTCGGTTGATTCCGCCGTTA
>JAKBYW010000103.1:0-6597 GCA_021840275.1 Chloroflexota bacterium
GGCATGGGCGCGCATGTGACTGTGATCGATCATAACATTGCTGCGCTCCAGCGTATCTGGGATCGCTTCCCGAATATTGTGACGATGCTTTCAACCAGGCGCAACCTTGAGCGTTCGGTCGCGTACGCGGATGTGGTCGTCGGCGCGGTGCTGGCCTCCGGCCAACGCGCGCCGATCTTGGTCACGCGTGAAATGGTGCGTTCGATGAAACCGCGCTCGGTCATCATGGATGTCAGCATCGATGAAGGCGGATGTGTTGAAACGTCGCGGCCCACCACCCATGAACATCCGATTTATATTGAAGAAGGCATTCTGCATTATTGTGTGCCGAATATTCCGGGCGCGGTGGCGCGCACTGCCACACATGCTTTCGTGAATGCCGCCATGCCTTACATCACGGAAATGGCCGCGCTTGGCCCGGACGGAGTTTTGAAAAACCCGTCCATTGAAGCCGCGGTCAATACTCATAACGGCGAGCATAGGCATCTCAACCGCTTGACGGGCGGAAGGGAGGCGGACGATGGACTGGACTAGCCAGTATAAATCGTGCGTCGTCAGCGCCGCAGAAGCGGTCAAGGCCATCCAGTCGGGCAACCGCATCTTTCTGACCGGTAACGTCTCCGTGCCACAACAGACGCTGGCGGCTTTGGTCGAATACGCTCCTAATCTCAAAGATGTGGAAATTTGCCAGGCGCTGACAGTTGGCGGCGCCGATTACGTCAAGCCGGAGATGGAAGGGCATCTGCGCGTGAACACCATGTTCATCAGCGCCAATGTCCGCAAAGCCGTTCAGGAAGGCCGCGCCGATTTTACGCCGGTCTTGCTTTCGGAATTTCCACTGCTGTTCAAGCGCGGCATCCTCCCATTGGATGCGGCTTTGATTCACGTATCTGTGCCGGATGAACATGGCTTTTGCAGTCTCGGCGTGGAAGTCGGCCTGACCAAATCTGCAGCGGAATCAGCCAGGATCATCATAGCCGAAGTCAACGAACAGATGCCGCGCACGCTGGGCGATTCGTTCATCCATGTCAGCCGCTTGAATTACATTGTCCCGGCCAATTATCCGATTCCCGAAATGCCGATGGCTGAAGAAGGCAATAATGCGGTGGTTGAAAAGATTGCCGGTTACATCGCGGAATTGATCCCCGATGGCGCCACCATGCAAATGGGCATCGGCGCCATCCCCGACGCGGTCTTGAAATATCTTTTCAACAAAAAAGATCTCGGCATTCACAGCGAACTCTTCTCCGACGGCGTGATCGAACTTGTCGAGCGCGGCGTGCTGACCAGCTCGCGCAAGAGTCTGCATCCCGGCAAGATCGTGGCCGGATTCATCCTCGGCACCAAGAAACTTTACAATTGGGTGGACGATAATCCGCTCATCGAACTGCACCGCACAGAATACATCAACGATCCGTTCGTGATCGCGCAGAATGAGCGCATGGTCGCCATCAACTCGGCCATCGAAGTGGATGTCACCGGACAGGTTTGCGCCGACAGCATCGGCCCCAAATTCTACAGCGGAATCGGCGGACAGCTTGATTTCATCTATGGCGCGTCGCGTTCAAAAGGCGGCGTTCCGATCATTGCTTTGCCTAGTACAACCACGCTTCGTGATGGCACGCAACTGAGCCGCATCGTGTGCATGTTGAAACAGGGCGCGGGTGTTGTGACCGGACGCAACCATGTTCACTATATCGTCACAGAATTTGGGGTGGCTGATCTTTACGGCAAGACCATTCGTCAGCGCGCGCAGCAACTGATCAATATCGCGCATCCTGACTTTAGAAAAGATTTGGAGAAGCAAGCCAGAGACTTGCATTTCATGTAATTCCAGGCAACAGAATGTTTAAAATAGCCCGGCTGAAAAGTCAGGCTTTTTGCATAACTTCCTTTATTCAAATCGTGTTTCTGTTTCGTGATATAACTACGAACTTGAAGAGTATCTTATGTCTCGTAATGCAAAAATTGTTGCAACGGTTGGCCCAGCCAGCCAGAATGAAGAAGTACTTGAGCGATTGGTCCACGCCGGGATGAACGTGGCGCGCATGAATTTTTCGCACGGCACGCACGAAGAACATGCGGCGCGCATCGCCGCCATCCGGAGAATTTCCGAGCGTGTTGGACAAGCCGTCGGCATTTTGCAGGATTTGCAAGGCCCCAAAATTCGCGTCGGTGAATTGCGCGCGCCGATTCAATTGTCCGAAGGCGAGACGGTTCATTTATTCGCGACTGGAACAACACCACCAGACGGGGATGGACAAAAAATTCCGGTGGACTTTCGACAACTCTTCGATTCATGCCGGACCTCGGACCGGCTTCTGCTCGATGACGGTCGTCTCACGTTGGAAGTTGTTTCTGCAAAAGAGCGCGATGCACTGACCGCCAAAGTCATCATCGGTGGACTATTGTCATCGCATAAAGGAATCAACCTGCCCGGCGTGCGACTCCGCATCGCGGGTTTCACCGAAAAAGATGAAGCCGACCTGGCTTTTGGCATTTCACAAAACGTGGATGCGGTCGCCATTTCTTTCGTCCGTTCGGCGGATGATGTGAAGAAGGTCCGCTATGCCATGCAAAGATTTTCAAACGGCAAACGCCTGCCGTTGTTGATCGCAAAACTGGAGAAGCCGGAAGCCATTGATAACCTTGATGCCATTCTGGATAATGTCGAAGGCGTGATGGTGGCGCGCGGCGACCTCGGCGTGGAACTTCCGCCGGAGCGCGTGCCTGCCTTGCAGAAGCTCATTATCAGCAAGGCCAATGCACGTGCCAAGCTGGTTATCACGGCCACGCAGATGTTGGAGTCGATGATTACGAATCCGCTGCCCACGCGGGCCGAGGCGTCAGATGTTGCCAACGCTATTTTTGACGGGACAGACGCGGTGATGTTGTCCGCAGAATCCGCCTCCGGTAAATATCCGGTTGAAGCGGTGCAGATGATGGATCGCATCGTGCGTGAAGCGGAGATTCACTTTGGCGAGTGGGGCAAGGAACTTGGTGCGATTGAGGGACTTGAAGCGAGCGACGCGGCTTCGATGGCGCGCGCCGCGCAGGCGCTTGCAAATGACAAGAATGTAACGGCGGTGGCGTGTTTCACCACGCAGGGACAGACCGCCTGGCTGATGTCGAAGATCAGACCGCGCGTGCCGATCATGGCCTTCACGCCGAGTGATGAAACTTACGGGCGATTGGCCTTTTTGTGGGGCGTGCGTCCGCAACGAGTTCCGTTCGCCAATTCGTTGGAGGAAATGTTGGGCCATGTTGATTCGGCGTTGATGCGCTCGGACGTAGTGCGATCCGGCGATCAGGTTGTGCTGGTGTGCGGCTTCCCGGTGGGAGCCGTCCGCCCGCCAAACATGGCGTTGTTACACACGGTTGGAGAATAATTTGGGTGGTCGAGTAGGCGGCGGGTTTCGATATGCCAAGAACGCTACTCAACCACCGCCGCCGTATCGAGACCAAACACGGTGGTTTCGACAGGCTCAACCCAACGGGTTTCGATACGGCAAAATGCGCCTGCTCAACCGCCAATATTTCCAGCGAATTAATTTTTTTCCGTTGAAGAAATTACCAAGCCAATCCCGATCAACACGCCGCCGAAGATAAACAGCGGCGTGATTTTTTCTCCAAGGAAGAACCAACCCAGCAACGTGCCGACAACGGGTTGCGCGAAAAATGTCAGCGAGGCAGCCGTGGCTGGGAGTTCGGCAAAAGCGTAATTCCAAAGGAACATGGCGATGGCGGTCGAGATGATTCCGAGAAAGAGAATCCCGCCGATGATGCCGGGCGTGATGACGCCCATTCCTTGAGTCTTTAATTCCAACGCGCCGAATAAAATTCCCGAAGGCAATCCGCCTGCCAGCATGATGGCTGTGGATGTGATGACATCTGTGGCTTGTGTTACCTTGCGGACAAGCACCGAATACAGCGCCCACGTCAACGCGGCGGCGATCAGACTCATGTTCCCCCAAAACAGCGCAGGCGAGAGTTCAGCGTTGCGCGGGTCAATCACTGCCAGAACTCCCAGTGTGGACACGGCCAATGCGATGATGCGGCGCGGCGTTGTTTTTTCGCCGAGCAAAAAGGGCGCGAAAATCAAAATAAAGGCGGGCGTGGCCGAAGTCACGAGTGAGCCGTTGGAGGCCGTTGAAAGTTTCGTGCCGACGAATTGGAATCCAAGCGAGATGCCATATCCCACCACACCGACCAGAAAAATCTGCCAGACTTGTGTCTGCGTCAATTTGGCTTTTGGCCTCAAAGCGATGACGACGGCTAGTGCAAAAATTCCCAATATGAGGCGCATGGTGAGCAATGTAAAAGGCGGAATTACTTCGAGCACCACTTTGCTAACCACATACATGCCGCCCCAAATGGAAGCGGCGGCGAGACCGGAGAGCAGGCCGATGATGGCGTGTTTGGTTTGCATAATGCGCCGATTATAAACCGAACGTCATTGGATTCTTTCACTTTGTGCAGTCGTTTCTTTTTCTAAATACAGGTGTTAGTTCATTTGGAATCCCCGGCTGACTATTTTAATTTCATCTCTTATGTTTACTTCATCTTACCATGACGTGACCAATCCCCGTGACATTGCCTTCAACCAGCAGGGCAGGGTATCTCCAGCTCAATTGGCCGCATATCATTCCCGCAATCGTCCGCGCGGATCCCAGATCACTATTGCGTTGGTAATTTCATTAATGACGATCGGTATCCTGGCGGCTGAGGTGTTACAAACAAATATTGGTCATAATGGCTCATGGATATTGATCCTGTCTTTTTTGATCTTGGCAGTAGCGGGTTTTGTAATGCTACCCGCAGTGTTGGATTACTCTCAATCGGTACGGATTCGTCAAGCGCTGGCTGATGGTCGGGTTGACGCGTCTGAAGGCGAGGTGGTTTGGAAAAGGGGAAACTTTGTGGCAGAAACCCCGGAAGGGCGCCTGCGTCCTTTATTTAACGATACCCTGACTCTGCTTCCTGGGCGTTACCGCTTCTATTACTTGCCAGGTTGCATGGCTTTGCTCTCCGCCGATTCGCTTGAGGGGACGGGTAGTCGTTTGCCGTCCGCCTCTGATGTACTTACCATTTTGGCGTCCACGCACCACTTCAATCCCTTATCTTTGGAATCCAATCGTAATGGCATCCAGTCCCCCGATCAGGCTTTGCGTCTCACGCTTTTGGCGTCATTATACATAATAGGGGCAATTATGGCGCTGAGCATTTCTGCAGGCATAATCATTTTATTCGAAAAGACGGCCAATGCTTCTGCCCCCGTTTTTCCGGTTCTATGTTTGAATATATTCCTGTTCATCATAGGTTTTTATGTTCTGTGGCGTGGCTTTCTTATTATCTCGGATGTATGGACGGGCAAAATCGCAGCTGTTCAGGGTCATGTGTCTAAATCGGTCTGGAATGGACGCTTGACATCATATCATTATTCACTGGCTGGGATGCGCTGGCGTGTCTCGCACCAGGCTTATAATGCGCTGGTCGCGAGCATTCCTTATCGTATTTATTTCACTCCGCGGAGCAAAATATTGATTGCGATTGAACCTACAGGTTGATATGTATTCTTGGCGACGCAAGATCAAAGGAATCAAAAAACGGTGCAGATGATCCTGCACCGTTAAATATATGTTTGTTTTTCATAATGCGCCGATTATACCCATCAAATTTTTCAAAAGAAACCATGTTATAAGTTGTCAACATTATGATAACCATTGACGAGATCATCCGTAGTAAACGCAAATCCATCGCTCTGATCGTGGAGCGGGATGGACGGTTGGTTGTGCGCGCTCCTCGCCGGGTGAGCCAGGAATTCATTCATGCTTTTGTGAACGAAAAAGAAAGTTGGATTATCAAAAAGCAGACAGAATTCAAGTCCACGCACCCGAAGTTTGCGCCAAAGGAATTTGTGGAAGGCGAGGGGTTCTGGTATCTGGGGAGGCTTTATCCTTTGACATTTAGTGAACAACACAGACCGCGTTTTTTTCTGGATGGGAGCTTTGTCCTATCCCGGACGGCTTACCCCAAGGCCCGCGCGGTCTTTGAGCGCTGGTATCGAGAACAGGCGCTGCAAATCATTCCGGAACGGGTCGAGCATTATGCGGCAAAATATGGTTTTACCTATAAACAGATCAAAATCACCTCTGCGCGCACGCGCTGGGGGTCGTGCAGTACGCGCGGCGCACTGAGTTTTGCCTGGCGGCTCATCATGTCGCCCATGGATGTGGTGGATTATGTTGTTGCGCATGAACTGGTCCATCTGCGAGCACACAACCACTCCAAGGATTTTTGGGGCAGGGTCGCAGAGATTATGCCGGATTATAAAGAAAAGGTGAAATGGTTGAAGGTCCATGGACATTTATTGACATTGGATTGATGATTTAGCGATATTTTTTCTTTAAGAAAACACCTTTAGCGCGCCTTGCGAAGAAGACACCGATCATCCGAATAAGAAAAATGGAAACTGAAATTGTGGATAAAAATTCTTACACCGGCGGCATGAAACTAACCCCCCTTTTCTCATTGCTGCTCTTATTTGCGGCGGCCTGTGGATCTCTCCCCCAGGTTGTTGTTACCCCGGCGGCTCCG
>JAKBYW010000104.1:0-6547 GCA_021840275.1 Chloroflexota bacterium
TGGGGAAGAGGTCGGGCCACTTGATCAATGAAATGGCACAAGCCTGACTGCTCAATGCAAGGATAATAATGAATAAAAGGATCTGACGCGGGATGGTGGTACGTGACTTCATTCTCTCTCCTCAACTGACGAACGCTTCACTACAAGCTTGAGTCTGATTCCGTTTAATAAAAATTTTCACCCTTCAAAAGGAACTACCTACCATGACCACATTTACGAAAAAACTTTTCCGCAATGCTCGTCCGCTTTCGCCACAGGAACGAATGAAAACATTCACCAACGTCACGCGTTCCGCCGCCGCGAATTTTGACTACTTCCTGCTCGTCCTCCTCTCCGCCGCAATTGCCACTTTTGGACTCCTGACCAACTCCGCGGCTGTCGTCATTGGCTCCATGCTCGTCGCCCCGCTTCTGCCTCCCATCCTTGGAATCGGTCTGGGAACCGCAACTGGCGAAATTCGATTGACCCGCCGCGCATTTTTCACCTTGATGATGGGCGCAGGGCTGGCGATTGTCATTGCAGCGATCATTACCGTTATCAATCTCTTCATGCCATTCGTTGATTTGCAGACTCTGCCTGCCGAAGTGCTGGCGCGTACCCATCCTACCCTGTTGGATTTCGGCATCGCTCTCGCTGGCGGATTAGCCGTTGCCTACGCTTATACCCGCCCTAACCTTTCGTCCGTCATCTCTGGCGCGGCGATTGCCACTGCCCTCATGCCTCCGTTAGCAACCGTTGGCATTGGAATTGCCCTCCTGCGTTGGGATGTCATTTCAGGAGCGGCGTTTTTATTTATCACGAACGCTGTCACCATCTTATTCGCATCAGGTTTGGTATTCTTCACGCGAGGATTTGCAAGTGAAATAACTCTCCAAAGAAACCAGGCGCGGCGCAGACTTTTGATCCTGGCATCACCATTGCTTGCACTGCTTATACTTCTTTTTTATATATAGCCTGTAAACATGACTCACCGCGAAATAATCTTCGTGGTTGAGTTCATTTATCGAGAGCCATAGGACGTAGACGTGCGATTCTCCACTTGTCCGCAGTGTTCTGGAAAAATGCTGGTTCGCAAAGTGCCCTTATTTATTCATGTTCAGCCAAAGTATCCGACAACCATCAACAAACAATGCCGATACTGCCCCAAATGCGACATCTTAATTGTGTGCCAGGACGAACTGGAACACGCGCTGGCATTGACCCACGAGAAACGTCAGCCAGAAATCATCGGGAATGAATATTTCGTTCTTGGAACGTTTGAATCATCCGGTTGGCGCAAACGAGAAAAGGAATTGCTTGACACGGAGAATGTGCAAGAACATGTGCATGATTTCAAGGAACGGCTGGGAATTGAATATACACCTGCGCATTGGGGGCCGGCAGATTAGAAAAGGCTAATCATAAAGAACTACCGGGGCGATGATGAAATTTTGTATGTTTTGTAGATTGATTACGCTCCCTGCTACTAGGGAGCGTAATCGTTTGAATAATTTCTGGGTTGATTAGTCCTATATGTAGGTATAACCAGCCTCGCCGAAACCAAATATTGTGTTCCCTTGAGATTACATCGCCAAAGCGATATTTGGCGCGGCTTGGGCAGTGGCAGTGGACATATTATTTCCTTTCTTTGAGTCTACCATGTCCACGGAGGGTCTGTCCTCACGGGACGACGCCCAAACATCCATATTTTGGTTGAAAATTTGTTAGGCTATCTTGGTTAACCTGAATAACGCAAACCGGCGCAGGCTCGCTTTTTGCGTCCTTTTGAAACATTCCCCATCTACAAAGATGAAATAACTCAATCCCAAAAGGAGAAAGATCTTGAGCATTACAAGGATTTATTGCGCGAAGCAGAACAAGAAAGGTTGGCTGGCGCCGCCAAATCGGCGCATTCGCAACAGCAAGGTTTTTGGCTAAGGATTTTCTAACGCGTTGGAATTTAGAAAAACCGCCTTGATTTTTAGGAGGTAAAGTTTGAAATTCACCTAGCAGAAAAATAAATTCGTTCTTTAGCAAATAAAAGGTCTTTTGCAAAAACGTTCCGCACAAGTCATAGTTGGGCCTCTCATTTGATCATCCCCAACGCTCTATGACAGCGAGCACACACAACCAGGAAATGAGACATTACTATGCAAAGCATGGTCAGTCTCAATTCAAGGAAATCAAATTGGTTTACCAGCCGGAGGAAGTATCCATGTTAGTCAACAATGTTCAAAATGCTTTTCTATATTGGCTTGCCGCCTACTAGGCAGTAACCGTTCTCGGTGTCCTCTTGACTCTCATTTTCACCTTGACACTCCATTTACCTTCAGCGAAACGACTTGGCGTCAAACCGTCCCAGGTACCTGCTTATCTCAAGACTGTGCCATACCATCTTCCCATGAATATTCCAGTGTGGCCCTTCTTTGCATGGTTATACTTGCGCAGCGTTACCGGGAAACCACATCTATTAAAAGAGGCAATCCTATTGGGGATGTTCTGGCTGATATTATCTTTGCTGGTGGGCTATGTGACTTTTGTATTGATAAAGTATCCGTATTCATTTACCCAGCGCGAATTCTACATTGACTACCAACCTTGGATAACCCTGATTTACCTGGTCGTCCTGTTCAGTCCGTTAGTTGTTGCGTTAGTTCTGGGCAAACTGTAATAAGTGCCAGAATAGCAAGCCAGATGGCAAACCTATTATTCACTTTCACGGCTCACCCAGCTCCCGGATCGAATGGTTATTGTTTGGAAACGAAGCGATAGCCCAAGCGCTCAATATTCGATTGATCGTTCCGGATCGACCAGGCATGGGACTATCCGACTTCCAAGTCAATCGACGCATCAGCGACTGGCCCAAGGATGTGGTTGCGATGGCCAACCATCTTCATCTGGAGCGCTTTGCTATCCTCGGATATTCTGAAGGTGTCCCTTATGCAGTTGCATGTGCGTTAGCTATCCCGGAGCGTCTTACGAAGGTAGGCATTGTAAGTGGGGCTGGACCGTTTGACCAGCTTGGGCTGGCAGGATGAGCTTTGTTATGGATTTGAAGCGATTCTTATTCACGTTGCTCGAAGACTGTTTTGAACTGGGAATCAAATTGGTTCGCGACGATTGTCATTTTTCTTTGCGACAAGTATCCCGCTTGTGTAGGGTTTTTCCCTACGCAAGTGCTACAAAGTATCAAACTTTTCCCGCTATAAGTGCGCAAGCGAGTTGGGTAAAGTTAAGACAGAAGTATTGTAAGAACCTAATTTTTCAAGGAGGCTCCAAATGCTCGATGTGCTTGAAAAGCAGGATGTCCTGGTGCGACTGCACGAGGACCTGCAACGGGCTTTGAAAAAGAAGCCCGAAGAGCGGCGCTGGGTAATGGTGATTGATTTACGCAAATGTGTGGGATGCACTGCCTGCACGATTGCCTGCATCGCCGAAAACAAACTGCCACCAGGCGTGGTCTATCGTCCGGTGATGGTGGAGGAAATCGGTACGTATCCCAACGTGACCATGAACTTCCTGCCACGCCCGTGTATGCAGTGTGATAAACCACCCTGTACCGAGGTCTGTCCGGTGACCGCCACATATAAGAACGAAGATGGCGTGGTCGTGATTGATTACGACCAGTGCATCGGCTGCCGTGCCTGCATTGCGGCCTGCCCGTATGGTGCGCGCACCTTCGACTTTGGTTACACCTACACTCAGGGATTACCCATGTTGGAAGGTGCAATCCTCGGAAGCAAAACTGCCGCTGAATATGAACGCCTCAGCAACTTTGAGTATGGTGAAGAATGGGCGCGTAATGGCGGGCACGAGTCGCCGATTGGCAACGTCCGCAAGTGTCACTTCTGTCTACATCGCATCAAGGATGGCATCCTGCCTGCCTGCACCACCACCTGCATCGGACGTGCCACCTACTTTGGCGACGCCAACGATCCCGACTCGCTGGTGACCGAACTCATCAACACATCCAACGTGGTTCGGCTCAAGGAAGAACTGGGCACTGAACCGCGCGTCTACTACCTTGTGTAGGAGGACAAGATGATAAAGAAAATTACTTATGCTGTCGGCGCAGTTGCTCTGCTGTTCGGATTGTGGGGCGTGTATATCCGCCTGTTTGAAGGTGAGCAAAGCGCAAACTATGGTTCGTATATTGGCTGGGGCCTGTGGGTTGCCATGTACCTGTTCCTGGCGGGTCTGGCCGCCGGGGCTTACATGCTCGCCTCGCTGGATTACCTATTCAACATTCCCCAGTTCAAAGGCACAGGCAAAGTCATGCTTTGGGCGGCGCTCGTGACGCTCCCCGCCGGGCTGGCTTCCATCGGTATGGATTTGGGACACATGGAACGCATTTGGAAGGTCTATCTCGAGCCGAATTTCACTTCGTTCCTCTCCCTCATGGTTTGGGGATACACGCTCTTTCTCATCCTGATCGTAATCTCGTTATATCTGGCATTTATACGCCCAGAAAAATCAGCGATGAAGGTTGTCATGTGGATCGGGCTGGTGGTTGCCATCCTGGTCGCGGGCGGCGTTGGTTTCCTGCTGGGTGGCAACGCGGCGCGCTTGTTCTGGCATGTTGGCCTGTTGCCTGTCCAGTTCCCAGTCTTCGCGCTGGCTTCAGGTGCAGCACTCATGCTGGTAATCGTCGGCTGGTTCGGTCCCAAAGACAATCATGTTAACCGCGCCAGTCAGTTGTGGACTTTGAGCCTCCTGGCGGTTGTTCTGAGCGTGGTCAAGTTGTATTTTCTGGTGGCTGACTTCACGCAGTCGCTGTACGGCGGCGCGCCGAATAATGTGCTGGCAGTGCAATCCGTCCTGACTGGTCGCTATTGGTTCTCTTTCTGGATCGTACAGATTGTGATTGGTACACTGATCCCGCTGATCGTGCTGGTTCAACCCAAACTGGCGAAGAATGATTTTATCGCCGGGCTGATGGGTGTGTTCCTGCTTATTGGGTACGTAGCCGCCCGTCTCCTGATCGTTGTACCGGGGCAGGTTGTTCCTATGCTGCCAGGTCTGGCGGAGGCCTTTTCGGGCCCAAAGTTAACGTTTGACTACACCCCCAGCCTGATGGAATGGTCAGTCACTTCCGCGGTGATGGGCTTTGCCATTCTCGGCATTCTCCTTGGAATGGATTATCTGCTTGGCTATCTGGCGCGCTTTACGGAGGCGAAGAAATGAACAACAAATCATCAAAAATCTCGCGCCGCGATTTCCTCAAACTTTCCGGTGTGACCGGCGCGACGGCCGCACTTTTGGGCAACATGCCTGCCGCATTCAAGAAGGCTCAAAAGGCCCTCACATTGGCAGGCGGCAACTTCTTCGAGGCCAAGCCCGAAAATATCTTATACGGTGTCTGCCTGCAATGCAACACGCAATGCACCATCAAGGGCAAGATTCAGGATGGGGTATTGGTGAAGGTGGATGGCAATCCTTACAGTCCAAACAATATGCTGCCGCCGGTTGACTACGACACATCGCTGGCCGAAACGGCCCTGATGGATGGGAAGCTCTGTCCCAAGGGGCAGGCTACCATTCAAACCCAGTACGATCCTTACCGCCTCGTCAAAGTTCTGAAGCGCGCCGGAAAACGCGGCGAGAATAAGTGGCGGGTGATTCCCTTTGAACAGGCCATTAGTGAAATCGTCAACGGCGGAAAGTTGTTTTCCAATGTTGGCGAGGATCGTGTGGTGCCGGGCTTCAAGGATGTATTGGTGGCCAAGGATGCCAAAGTGGTTGCCGGCCTGTCGGCGGACGCGGCGGCGGTAGCGGCCAAGAAGATGACCCTGGACGATTTCAAGTCCAAGCACGCATCCGATCTGGGCTTGTTGATTGATCCCGAGCACCCAGATTTGGGTGTCAAGAACAACCAGTTCGTGTTCCAGGCCGGACGCATCGAGCCGGGACGCAATAATTACGCCCAGCGCTTCACGCTTAACTCCTGCGGTTCGCTCAACTGGTACGATCACACCACCATCTGCGAGCAATCTCACCACATCGCGTACACATACGCCACAGCGCAATACACAAGCGGGAAATGGGCTACCGGGCCAAACCACATGAAGCCAGACATGGTCAATGCCGAGTTCGCCATCATCTGGGGTACCAGCCCCTTTGAAGCCAACTTTGGCCCGACCATCATGTCTGAGACTATCACCAAGTCCATGACGGAGCGCAACTTCCACTTCGCCGTGGTAGATCCGCGGCTCTCCAAGACGGCTGCAAAAGGCTGGTGGATCCCGATCCAACCCACTGGCGACCTGCCATTTGCTCTGGGGTTGATCCGCTGGATACTCGACAACAAACGCTACGATGCAACTTTCCTGGCGAATGCCAACAAGGGTGGAGCGCTTGCGCACGGCGAAAAAAGCTGGACGAACGCTACATGGCTGGTCAAGGTGGACCCTTCGACAGGCTCAGGGCAGGCAGGCCACGCGGGCACGCTCTTGCGCGGCAGCCATCTCGGTCTTGTCACGGCGCAGGCCAATACTGATGCTGCGGGGAAAACCGTTACCAGCTGGGTGACGAAAGATAACATCAGTTACATGCTCGATCCATTCGTCGT
>JAKBYW010000105.1:0-6539 GCA_021840275.1 Chloroflexota bacterium
GAAACAGGCGGATAAATCCCTCTGCCACATATTCGGACAAAACCCGATACTGCCAGGGATTTGGAGCCTGTCCCTGCAAAACGGCCTCATGCCGTGCCAATTGCGCTCCATGAATGTAGCTATCTGCTCCGCCGTTGAGACTGTCGAGTTGAAGTTTGACGGTTACAACTGCAAGGATGATCGCAAGCAAAACCAGCAAAACCCGGGAACTTCCTGCGCCTTCCACCAACTTTATCAAATTGAATTTTCCATCGAATAAAACCGTCAATACAAACAACAGCCATGCGATCAGAATATAAGCAGCGATATACAATAAAACGCCGACTCCCCAGGGCGTGCTGAATTTTCTTGCCATGACAATTTGCTTGGGAGCATCCGGGGAAAGCTCGAAGACGCTGCGGGACTGGTCCCAGTAAATGGTCAAGGTGCCGCTTGCGGCCGGGGCTTGAAGCGTCAAGAGCATGGACGCCGAGGCTGTGCCCACCCATTGAAGCGCAGCGCTCATTCCGGGGTCAAGGCTGAATGTGTCTCCTGTGGATTTCCATATCCCGACCACCCTGAAGGAGCGCGCATCCAAAACATCCTTGTCGATCTGCAGGCGAACAGCGGACTTTGAAAAATCAAGCGGATGTGAATTGGCGTTGACATCATACTGCACAGCCACGTCTGTCCATTGCCGCAAGAGAGGGTTGATCGGATAAACGGGCGTTGCATAAAACAACGGCAGAAATAACAGGGGCAGAAGAATGCAAAGACTGACAATATAAGGTTTGCGAGCGACAGCGGTCGTCAGTCTTTCTTTTAAGTAATGGAGGGTAAAAAAATAGTTTGCAGCTGTAAATGCAAGGAACAGAACAAAAACAAAGGCTAACCTGCTCAGGCTGATGACAGGCGTTTGAAGGAATAAAACGTAGACGCCGAACGATGCGCCAAGTCCGACAAGAACGCTCGATACGATGGATATTCTTCGCAAGAAATTGCTCCCGCGATAACTTGAATTTTCGATCAACCTTTGTCTTCTTCTTTTTTCAAGATCATCACGCGGTATGACTCCGAAAATTCGATGCCCTGGTCTTTGCCCTCTTCCCTGGCCCACTCGCGCATCCATTTATCCACATCGTGTGTGTCGCCCTGGCTGACATGTTTCTTCAACGCCTCGATCTTTATGTCGATGGTTTCGCGGATGTCCACCCACGTATCGGGCTTTTCATTCCCGTGGATGTATAACCGTTTAACTTCATGCGGTTCGAACCCCGCCGATAACAGCTCCGGGAAAATGAGCCGCGTTCCCGCTGACGGGAAGACCGCGTAGGTCGCAGCTTCGGCCGCGGCGCGGTGATCGGGATGGTTGATGTATTCGTTGCCATAGAACCATCCGCTTGGATCGCCGGTCACGACCACATCCGGCTTGTATTGGCGGATGAGACGCGTCAGGTCTTTGCGGAGTTCGAGCGTGGCGACCAGCTCACCGTCGGGGTAACGCAGGAAGACCGTTTGCTGGATCCCAAGCACTTTATTGGCGGCCAGTTGTTCGTCCTCGCGCAGTTGCGCCAGCTTGGGCTTGTAGTCGGCATTATGCTCAATGCTGTTCGAGCCTGAGTCGCCGCTGGTGATGAGCACGGAAACGATCTGACAGCCTGCCTTGGCCCATTTGGCAAGCGTGCCGGCAACGGTAAAATCCTGATCGTCAGGATGGGCTTGAATGCTCATTGCTTGTTTTGGGGTATATTCTTTTTCGGTTGGCATGAGGCTGATTTTACCCGCCTCGCCTTTGGAGTACAATAACAAAAACTTCATTTGGAGAATATCCATGACCATTGTTCTCGACGGTTCATCCCTCACTGTTGAAAAACTTGTTGCAATTGCTCGAAATAATGAGAAGGTGGAGCTTGCCCCCGCCGCGTTTGAGCGCATCAAGGTTTGCCGCGCCATGCTGGAAGACAAACTCGCCAAGAAAGAAATTATGTATGGCACCAACACCGGCATCGGCGAGTTCTCGGAAAAGATTCTCACCGATAAGCAGGTGAAGGAATTTCAGAAATATTTAATCTATAACCACGCCGCTGGCATTGGCGACCCCGCGCCGATCGAGCATGTGCGCGCCGCTCTGGCAGGACGTATCAACGTCCACGCGCATGGAAATTCCGGCTGCCGGCCGGAGATCACGTTGACGTATGTCGAGATGTTGAACAAGGGCGTGACCCCGGTCGTTTGTCAGAAAGGGTCGGTGGGTGCAAGCGGCGATCTTGCCCCGATGGCGCAGGCCGCGCTTTTGCTGATGGGCGAAGGCGAAGCTTTCTATAACCCCGATGGAACTGGGGCAGGCGGCGAGCGGCTACCAGGTCAGGAAGCGATGCGGCGGGCCGGGATAACGGTGCCCGGCTTGCAGGCGCGCGATGGCCTGGCCGCCATCAACGGGTCAAATTTATTGACCGCCATGTCGGCGTTGCACATCTACGACATGGAAAGATTTCTTAAGCAAGCCGAGATTGCGGCGGCCATGTCCATCGAAGCGTTGCTCGGCAACATGAAACCGTACAACACCAAACTGCATGAGTTGCGCGGCTTCAAGGGCGCGGTCATGTCCGCACAAAATATTATGAAGGTTGTCGAAGGTTCGGACCTGACGACGGGCAGGATGAAAACCAAAGTTCAGGATGCCTATTCGATGCGTTCGACGCCGCAAGTGATCGGTGCAGCGCGCGATGCGATCGCGTATGCGCGCTCACAGGTTGAGATCGAGTTGAATGGTGTCGGCGATAATCCGATCTTCGTGCCGGAAATGAATCTGACGCTGACCGGCGCGAACTTTCAGGGCTCGCCGGTTTCCTTGCCGATGGATATGGCGGGCATCGCCATCACGATGGTCTCTGTTTTATCGGAGCGCCGACTTAACCGATTGACGAACCCGGCTCTTTCCCAGGGACTGCCGGACTTTCTCGCCCACAGCCCAGGCTTTTACTCCGGCCTGATGCTTTCGCAATACACCGCCGACCATTTAATCGTGGAGCAAAGGATTTTATCCGCGCCTGCCAGCATTCAGTCCATCCCGGCCGCGGCCGATCAGGAAGACTTCGTTTCGATGGGCATGAACACCGCCCTCAAGAACGGACAGATTTTAGATAACGCTTACGGCGTTTTGGGAATCGAATTCATGGCTGCCGCGCAAGCGCTCGATTTCCGCGAGTTCACAGCGGGCAAGGGAACGCAAAAGGCGCGCGAGGTGATTCGCAAACATGTAGAACATCTCGAAGTGGATCGGCCGTTGTATAACGATCACAACAAGATGAAAGCGCTGGTGAAATCCGCCGAGATTTTGGAAGAAGTGGAGAAGGCGATAGGGAAGTTGGGATAATTTTATTGTGTAGGGATACAGCAACGCTGTATCCCTACGTTTTTCAAATCCATGCCAATCGCAGACTTATTCAATGCGCTGGCTCGTATCGGGTTCTTTGTGCCGCTAAGCATCGTCCTACAGAGAGTCATTACCCAACTGCGTAAAATAAGTTTGGGGAAGGAAGAACTGGCCTTATCTTTTGAACTTTAACGGATATTTTTCTGGCTCCGCCAGCGCGCCGAGTTCGATATCTATATCCAGTTCTTCCCAGTAAAAAGAGTCTGGGCTAATACGCTTGACGCTGTAGATCTGTTCGACAGTGGCATGTTTAAATGCGGGATAATCAGCAAATGACACGAAGTATTCTTTGTCATCCACCAAAATCCAAAAGCCGGTCTCTGCAATACTGGTTACTTCACTCTGGGAAGTGGTGATTCCACTTGTTGATGAAGTCATCTTTACGCTCCTTCACGATTTATTCGATCTCGCTCAATTCGTGGGGCTTGATACCGTAATATTCTTCCAGGGCTACAATCGGCTCCAGCCAAAACTTTGCCGTCCCGTTGGGAGACCAAACGTGCACATGCCTGCGGCTCTCTTCACGGCTGTTAAAGAAAAAACGGTATTGACCTTGACGATAACCAGTTGGCGACATGATGTTGTTAATTATACAACATTAGAATCCATGCCATTTCCAAACTCGCTCGATCATTTCACTCACATCCGGCTCTTTGTGCGGCGAGGCATCACCTGGATCAATGAAATCTTTATTCATTAGCGCGGCGAACACTGCCGCGGCGCTGTTGGCGACGTTCGTCGGGTCGTAACCACCTTCAAGTACGAAGACGATCTTGCCGCCGCAATGTTCTTCGGCGAGATCAACTAATTTCTTTGAGAGCATGAAATAGCCCGCTGTTGAAAGTCCAAGCGAAGTTATGGGGTCATTCCAATGCGCGTCGAAACCGGCTGAGACCAGAATCAATTCAGGCGTGAATGATTCAATAAGCAGCACAAAGATTTCATCTGCAATTCGTTCATAAGTTTTATCGCCTGAACCAGCGGGCAAGGGCACATTGACGATTCTCTTTTTGGCGTGCGGCGCGTCTTCATACCAACCCGTGCCGGGATAAATTCCCCATTGATGAGTGGATAAATATGCCACGCGTTCATCATCAAGGAACGCGGCCTGCGTCCCGTTGCCGTGATGGGCATCGTAATCCACGATGGCAACGCGTTTGATTCCACGCGTCAAGGCGTCACGCGCTGCGATGGCGACATTGTTGAATAAACAGAATCCCATCGAGCGATTTGGCTCGGCATGATGTCCCGGCGGGCGGACAATGGCAAAAGCATTTCGGGCCGATCCGCTCAATAGTGCGCGCACACAACTCAAGGTCCCGCCTGAGGCGAGCAGCGCATCGGTGAACGAAGTCTGGGTCACAAACGTCGGCGCTGAATCGATCATGCCCGGCCCCTGTCTGCAAGCTTGTTCCAATCCCGTAATTAATTTCGGATGATGAACGAGAGCAACTTCATCGCGCGTGGCAAGTGTCGCTTCTATTTTTTGCGCATGAAATGATTCGAGCCTGGGTTCTAAAATATCCAGGCGGCTGGGATGTTCAGGATGATCGGGATAAATATGTGAAGCGGATGGGACAAAACAATACGCGGTCGTCATGCGCGCATTATAGTCTTTAAACGGCTGACAGGCATATCATAAAAGATATGCCTGTCACCTTGAGGGGGAGGGACACCACCGTCAATCGGCATGGGGGGGACATGCAAATTGCTTTAGGTGGTTGACACCTTTTATACCAGTAAAGGGAGGGCAGGTGTCTTGGAGTTAATATACATCTGATTTGTCTGGATTGCATTAATCCCAGATTAGAATTCAGAGACGTGTTGTCCGATTTTTCACTTTTTCTTGTTGAAGAACTTTAACCATTCATCCACTTCTTCTGCAGAAAGGATTCGTTCAGTTGTGGCTTTGGGAGCGGACGCGCGCGCGTGTTTGAGTTGCTTCGCGAATGAATCTGATGATGCGGATTCCGCGTGCGCGTGCTTTGCCGAGTCCTGCACTTCATGATCGGAACTGACCACGGTCCAGTTGCGAGCGGCGCGCCCTAATTTCCCCAGCCGCGCTTTGATGGCGTTATCTGCGGTTGTCCCCAGCCGGACGAAGCGAGCGGTCACCATGCCAAATTTTTGTGTGCCTGCCTGGCCTGCCGGTGCGCCGTCAAAATATACTTCAGCAGTGCGGCGCTGCAGGCGGCAGAACTCCTGCAAGACGGCCACAAGTTCCATCTCATCGTCAATGGAATCGAGACGAAGTCCGAGCTTTGGGATCAGGTTGTGGCCGTCAATCAAGTAAGACATGGCGTCATTATAGCGCAGGGATAAAGCGTGTTACCACTCTTGAGCGGTTTTCTCGTACATGAGATATACACGCGGATATTCAAAAAACTTCCGCGTGTATAATGTAACCACACTATAAGATAGGAGCATGACATGGCTGACAAAAGAAATACCAACCTGACGATCCCGCCGCAAGGGATGTTGCGCGGCCTCTTGATGCGCGCAAAACTTGTATTGAGATTGATGGGCGATCGGCGTGTCAGTCCCTGGGTGAAGTTAATACCAATTGGTGCGTTTATATATGTGGTCTCGCCGATTGATTTGATCATGGGCATCCCGGGTGTTGACGCTCTGGACGATGCCGCGGTGACCGCCCTGGGCGCATATCTTTTCATCGAGCTTTGTCCGCCCGATGTTGTTAAGGAACACATGAAAAAATTGACCAGTAATATGGACATTGTGGATGGTCAGGATGAAATAGTGGATGCCGACTCGGTGGATATAAAAGACAAATAAGACGATGAAGCGCGTCCTATCCTTTCTGCTGACTCTATTCTTGGCGGCTTGCTCAAATTCTGGCAAGCCGCCTCTCTCAACGCCGGAGGCGGCCACCGCACTCTCTACTTTTACCCCGCCTTCAACTTTTACACCTATCCCACCCACTTCGACGATTCTTCCTGCGTTAACTTCTGGCAGTGCGACCACTTTTCCTGATCCATCGGCCTATCATTGGACTCAAATCATCTCAGGCATGGCTTCTCCTGTTGACATTCAATTCCCTGATGATGGCACAGGCCGCATGTTCATCATTGAACAGGAAGGAAGAATCCGGATCATCGAAAACGGT
>JAKBYW010000106.1:0-6504 GCA_021840275.1 Chloroflexota bacterium
AGTTGAAGGTTGAAGGTTTGAAGGTTTAATGTTCGACATCGTAGATTTCTCCATCTTCCCGCACACGGCGGGTATTGGGTTGGGTTTGAAGATATTGAATAAAACGAGTTAATTGTTTACTGGAAATTTCTGCCAGCGATAAGGCCACATCAAATTGTTCTTCAGTAAGATAACCTTGATCTTTTGCAATATGAAGTTGGGCGCGCACTTCGCCCGCAGAGCCTTTCGCGCGTCCTAAAAATTGAATGAATGTGACCTGAGTTTGACTCTCAAATCCTTCAGCGATATTTGACATCACAGAAACTGCCGCGCGGCGCATTTGATCACGCAAACCAAAATCCCGCGCGAACTCTCCGCCGGAGGAAAGCTTATAAATAAGATTCGCCAACTCCTTTGACCTTTGCCAGATTTCAAGATCTTCAAATCGCTTTGCGCTTGTCATGTCTCAACCTTAGACTTTAAACCTTGAACTTTGAACCTATTGCACTATAAACTGTGCATTCCGGTATTTCTCATCCGTCGGATTGCGGATCAGGCCGGTTTTCAAAGCATACAATAACTCGCGCACGCCATCGTCCACATTCAGCGTTGTCTCAAAGCCAAGTTCACGTTTGACCTTGGCGAATGAAACCGTAATATCGCGCATATCGCCGCCGAAGGTTAAGTCTTTGTATTCAACCACCGTCTCCGGCATTCGCTTCAATACCAACTGGACGATCTGGTCTTTCGTGTAATTGCCATCATCGGCGCCGAGATTGTAAACCTGCCCGCGAATTTTTTCCTGCGGCGCATCCAGACCCATCATAATTCCGCGCACCACATCCTTGACGTGCACGAACGAGCGCGAATATCCGCGCTGATAAATTAACAACTGGCGTTTTGTATAGGCATCCAAAACAAATTGATTCACGATCAGGTCAAAACGCGTGCGCGGTGAAATGCCATATAAAGTTGCGAAACGAAATGACAGCGGCGCACAGGATGCATCTTTTTGTTTGAGCAAATATTCTTCGGCCGCGATCTTTGTCTCGGCATATAACGATTGCGGATTCAGCGGCGATTCTTCCGTAACCGGTTTGCCGTCAGACGCGAGGCCATAATTGCTGTACGTGGACGCGAATACGAATCTCTCCGCCCCCAAAACGGACGCCTGCTCGAAGACCAGTTTCGTGGCTTCAACGTTGTACCGCCACGCCGCCTGCTTCCCTACTGCCTGACATGCCGGGAACCCGACGATGCCCGCCAGATGAATAACTGCCTCCGGCTTGGACCAATCTTTTTTCAGCGCATCGCGGACGGCGCGCGGCTCGGTCACATCGGTTTTGACAAAATGAAAATTGGGATGCTGCAAAAAAGCAACCAGCGACTCGCCGCCGAACAGCAAACTGTCAGCCACGGTAACGCTAAAATTTGCCCTCAGCAGTTCCGAGGTCAGGAGTGAACCGATGTAGCCCGCCCCGCCGGTGATCAGAATGTGGCGATCCGTCTTCATGCGCGCGCTCCCATGTTCAACACAACCTTGAATCCCTTGACCTCGAGCGTGGGCGCATCCGTATCCTGAACGATCACAAAACCCTGCTCAAGACATGAGAGTTTGCAAATATCGGCCACATCGCCCTCGCCGATCACGCGAACACGCGTGAATCCCGCGGCGCGGACAGCATCCAAATGCTCTTTCACGCGCAAGCGGGTTTTGCGGTAAAGATCGAACGAACGCTCGATGTAATTCACTGTCAGACGAGCGCGCAAAGCAATGCCCTCAGGTGTGATGATGTAACGCAATTTCTTTCGTTCAGCGCGCTGCACTTTGACATACCCTTTTGCGATCAGCCGTTTGAGGTGCCAGTTGACCGTGCCAACAGCCACACCCAATTGCGTGGCAAGCGTGGCTTGATTCACGTCGGGATTATTCTCAACGTGTTCAAGCAATGTAAGTTCTCGGTCGGTTTCGTTTGATGTTTCCATAATTCAAAATTCAGTCACTGAATTATAACATAGACCTTTGCAAAGAACCATTCACCACGTACAATCAGGGCCGACATGGAAACGAAAACTCTTTTTGATTCTGCCGGACAGCTCTATCAACAAACACATATCGCTCACTGGGACGCGGTGGCGCGCAAGCGTGATTCTTGGAATGGATGGGGCGGACACTATCATCGCCGCCTGGCGGAAATTTATCGCTTCCTGATCACGCCCGGACAGCGGATTCTGGAAATCGGCTGCGGACAGGGCGACCTGCTCGCTTCGCTCCGCCCCTCACGCGGACTCGGCCTCGATTTTTCTGCATCCATGCTGGAGCGTGCCCGCGCCAAACACGCGACCCTCGAATTTGTTCAAGCCGACGCGCACGATCTATCCTCCATCGAAGAGCCGTTCGACTTCATCATTTTCTCCGACACGATCAACGACTTATGGGACGTTCAACGCGCGCTCGAACAACTGCGCCATGTATGCGCTCCATCCACGCGCATCATCTTCAATTTTTATAGCGGACTTTGGCAACTGACTCTGGCCCTCGCACAAAAATTAAATCTGGCGGCGCCCATGCTTCCGCAAAACTGGCTGACGCCCTCCGACCTGCGCGGCATGTTGAATCTGGCGGGCTTCGAACCGATCCGCGGCTGGCAGGAAATTCTCTGGCCGCTTCCGCTTGGCGGTTTCGCCAATAAATTTCTGGTGCGGCTGTGGCCTTTCAATGAATTCGCCCTCGCCAATTTTTTGATCGCCCGCCCGCAGCCCGAGCCGGTTAAAGAGCCGACCGTTTCCGTGGTCATCGCGGCGCGTAATGAATCGGGCAACATCAAAGCCATCTTCGAACGCACGCCCAAAATGGGACGCGAGACGGAATTGGTCTTCGTGGAAGGACATTCACGCGACGACACCTACGCGGCCATCGAACGCGAAATGGCGGCTCATCCCGGCACCCTTCGACAAGCTCAGGGCGGAGCCTCGAGCCGGTTGTTCCGTCAAACCGGCATCGGCAAAGCGGACGCCATTCGACTCGGCTTCGCGGAAGCCAAGGGCGATGTGCTGATGATCCTCGACGCCGACATGACTGTCCCGCCAGAAGATCTGCCGCGCTTCTACGAGGCGCTGCGCGACGGCAAAGGCGAATTCATCAACGGAGTGCGCCTGGTCTACCCAATGGAAAAGGAAGCCATGCAGGGCTTGAATTTTCTCGGCAACAAATTTTTCAGCGTGGCTTTTTCGTGGATGCTTGGTCAGCCCATCAAAGACACGTTATGCGGCACAAAGGTCTTGTGGAAAAAAGATTACGAACTGATCGCCGCCAACCGAAATTACTTCGGCGACTTCGACCCGTTCGGAGATTACGATCTCATCTTCGGTGCGGCCAAGCTCAACCTAAAGATCGTTGATCTGCCAATCCGCTATCGCGAGCGCACCTATGGCTCCACAAATATTTCGCGCTGGAAGCACGGCATGTTGCTGCTGAGAATGGTCGCTTTCGCGGCGAGAAGAATAAAGTTTGTGTAGTACAATCCACAGATTACGCAGATTTCACAGATAAAAAAATCAGCATAATTCCTGATTGAATCCATAAATGCGAAGACGCAAAGTTCTTATTACCTTTGCGTCTTCGCATTTTGCGTTTTGCATCTTTGCGTTTTACTTATCCACTTTGATCTCCCGCCATCCGCCGTTCTCGGGTATCAAATCCCAAACCTTTTCGATGGGCAAGTTGTGATAATGTGTCAGCAGGCAGGCAATCGCGAACCCATGAGAAACAACGGCCACAGTTTCGCCGGAATGCTTTCGACGTATTTCTTCAATCGCGGCCACGACGCGTTCCATCACCTGCAAGGCTGTTTCTCCGCCGGGCGGCGCTACCGACATTGGGTCCGTCATCCGTAGCTGAAATGCTTCCTTATATCTCGCCTGAATTTCGGAAACGAGCAATCCCTGCCACTTGCCCTGATGAATTTCACGCAAACGCACATCGAATTGCACCTTTAATTTGGTGACAGACGCCAGCGCTTCAGCTGTCTTGCGTGCACGCGAGAGATCGCTTGAATAAATGGCGGCAAATTTTATTCCGGTCAAAGCACGCGCGGTCTGGATAGCTTGCTCACGTCCGCGTTCATTTAGCGGGACATCGGCCTGTCCCTGCCAGCGGCCCTCAATATTCCAGTCGGTCTCCCCGTGCCGGATCAGAATGAAGCGTGTCACTTTCTGATTCGCTCCCGATACTCTGGCAGTTCCAGCATAGGGGGCCGCTCCCGTTCAGCGATCTCCTCGACATCCAGAAAAAAACGTCCCGGTTCATAGCGGATCAGTTTCATGGTTTTGTTGACTTCTTCCAGAGCGTTCCATCCATAGCGCCGTTCCAATTTATGGATTACCGTTTGGATGATCGCAAATGACATTTTGCTCAACGCCTCCAGCGGCTGGTTATGATGAATGCGTTCCTGTAAATCAATCTGCGCTATCGCTCCCAATCCAAATTTTTCAAGAACGTCGATCAACAGACCGATCTCCACGCCATAGCCGGTCGAGAAGGGCAACTGCTCGAGCGCTGTACGCCGACCGCCGTATTCACCGGAGAGCGGCTGGATAACGCCGGAGAGTTCCGGATAAAAAAGATTGATCAATGGCCGAGCCATGAGTTCCGTTACCCGTCCGCCACCTCCCGCCTGCATTTTATTATCCACTTTAAGCGGACGGCGATAAAAGCCCTTGACGAATTGAATCTCCGGGCTGACGAGTAAAGGACCAAGCAACCCATAAACAAAATGCGGCTGGATATTAACAATGTCAGTGTCAAGCCAAATGATGATGTCGCCGCGTGTGAGATATAAACTTTTCCAAAGCGCATCGCCCTTCCCTTGCCGCGCGCCATACTGAGGCAAAGTAGATTGGTGGATATGCACCGGCACACCCAGGCTCGATGCAATCTCGCGCGTCCGGTCTGTAGAATCAGAATCGATCAGGATGATCTCATCCAGCAAAGGCACATTGTCCATCAATGTTTGTTTGACGGTCCTGATCACATTCCCGACAGTTTCTTCTTCATTAAGCGCCGGCAGCGCCAGGCTGATCGAGAGATTTTGCTTGCGTTTCAAATCGAGCAAATATTCCAAGTCGTCGAATTCATCGGTGTGGTACGTGTTTTCCGCAAACCACTTGTCCACCAGCACGGATATGGCTGTCTGGCTTGATTCTTCACTGGTCAAATTAACCGGCATCGGACGCTTGGTCTTGATAACAATCACGCCGACTTTGCTCTCATGCAGGATACGATCAGCTACCGGGCCAATGGAATCCAACTTGTGCGCTGATTGAGCCGTGGCCCCCATCACAACCAGGTCAAATTGACGCGAAGCAGCCAGGATGGCATCGGCGGGATCATCAGTGACGATTTCCCGGCGTGTGACCTCCGGCAGGCTGTTCAAGACCCGATCGATTCCGCGAAAGGGTGCGTCCTGTATTTCCGCATTGGCAGGCGTAATATGAAGCGAAGTCAGGCTTGCTCGATTAGCGCGAACTGTGGAGAGCGACAGGCGCAAAGCCAACTCAGCATACGGCCCGCCTCGCATTGGGATCAAGACACGTTTTGGCTGAGGAGGAATAGGGCCGCTGAAAACCGCAATGTCGCACGGCGGATGAGCAAAGACCTCGGCGGGTGTGGTTTGCAAAGCATTAAACTGACTGGGCCATTCGAGCAGTAGCAGATCAGGATCTTCCTGCTCAACGGCTTCAACCAATTCATTCCAAGGAGTATGCGAAACGCGCACATGCTCACGGACGCGGATCCGTTCTTCATTTTTCAAGCCCTGTAAGACCTTACGCACCTGTCTGGCAGGCAAAGCAGCCGCGCTGAGGGAATTGCCTTCGGGAATATGGACTATTCCCACCACCACAATATGGCCGCCACTGGAAATGGCGCGCGCAACGGCCAGCGCCGATTCGCTCTGACAGCCGTGAATAACCGGCACCAGGATCTTTCGGAACAATGTAGATGAACGAGTTTTTTTCATAGATTATCGGCTTTCCAATAAAGGAGCAATTATGTTCATATAAATACCTTCCCAGGTGTAATTCATTCGGACACGTGCGCGCAACTTAAAACTTAACAGAGAATCCAAATGATTAATAATGAGGGCCGCGACTTCTTCAGGTTCGGCATCAGGTGAAAAATATAAAGCATTCTCGCCGCCCAATTTACGCAAGGGTTCGATATCGGAACAGAAAACGGGAATGCCAGCCAGCCCTGCTTCCAGAATGGGAATGCCGAATCCCTCCTCGCGGCTGGGCATGAATAAGGCATCGGCGAGGCGATAAAAATCGGCAATGACAGCATCCGGCAGATATTGATCCGTTAATTCGGCCAGGAAGTGAGCCGACCCGATCAAACCAAGTTCGGCGCGTAAGGCGGTCAGGCGTTCGAAATATTCGATGTTAGCCGGATTATGCGGCCCAAGCGGGCCGGTGACAACCAATGCCGCGCGCGGATTTTGTTTTCGAAGAACTGCCAGCACGCGC
>JAKBYW010000107.1:0-6497 GCA_021840275.1 Chloroflexota bacterium
GAATAATGTTTTCATGCCGCGTGTAAGCGAATTCTTTGGTGTTGCCATCTATATGTATTACAGCGACCATGCACCGCCGCATTTTCATGCTGAATATGGTGAGCACGAGGCAATTTACCCCGCCGCGCTCACGCGTTAGTCGTTGAATGGGCATCCCTGCACCGCGCTGAATTGCGCGATGATTGGGAGCGCGCTCGTTTGGAAAAACCTTTAGTTGAAATTGAGGGCTTGGAGTAAGGAGTATTGATATGAATATCCCTGGCCCGCTCGTCCGTGTTCAATCTGTTGAACCTCTGGAAAAGTATCGTGTCCGCGTAACCTTCAAGAATGACATCCAAAAGGAAATTGACCTTGAAAAGTTTTTGCGCGGCGAAATCTTCGAGCCGATTCGCAAAGACCCAAATATGCTCCGTGCAGTCAAGGTCATGGGCGGGACCATTGGATGGGATAACGGCGCGGATATAGACCCCGATGTGTTGTATTACGATTTGAAGCCCGCCTGGATGGAAGAAATGGTAAAGGCGAGTCAATAGGAAGTAAATACAGACGAATCATTTGCAGCCCATTTAGTAGGGGCGAAGCGGCGCTTCGCCCCTACTATTTCATTTTCCACAATTCTTGTCCGAAATATGACAACCCGCAGGGGGATTCAGGTCATTAATAACTAACATCATGCAGGTATGGGGGATAAACTTAGAAATTCGGAGAATATTTATTTCGGGTAGTCTGCCCGTTTCCAAAGGAGATAGTAATGAAACGCACTGTAGTCACAATTGATGGCAACGAAGCCACGGCCTCGGTCGCTCACCGCTTAAGCGAAGTGATCGCCATTTACCCAATCACTCCATCTTCCGGCATGGGCGAATTTTCCGACGAATGGTCAGCCAAGGGCAGGAAAAATCTTTGGGGAACAGTCCCGACCGTCATCGAAATGCAATCCGAGGGCGGCGCGGCGGGAGCCGTTCACGGCGCGCTGCAAACCGGCGCATTGACCACCACCTTCACAGCTTCGCAAGGCTTGCTGTTGATGATCCCAAACATGTACAAGATCGCGGGCGAACTCACCAGCACGGTCTTCCATGTTGCAGCGCGTTCCCTTGCCGCGCAGGGATTGTCCATTTACGGCGATCACCAGGATGTGATGGCCGTCCGCCAGACGGGTTTTGCTCTATTCTCATCCGGTTCAGTGCAAGAAGCGCATGACTTTGCCGCAATTGCACAAGCCGCAACTCTAAAATCACGCATCCCCTTTGTACATTTCTTCGACGGTTTCCGCACCTCACACGAAGTGACCAAGATCGTTCGGCTTGAGGATGAAGACCTGCGCGCCCTTCTGGACGATGACCTGGTACGCGCTCACCGGGAACGCGGCCTGTCTCCGGAACGACCCATGATCCGCGGCACCGCGCAGAATCCGGATGTCTACTTCCAGGCGCGTGAAACGGTCAACCCGTTTTACGCAGCCACGCCAGCCATTGTTCAGGGGACGATGGACAAGTTCGCCAAGATCACCGGCAGGCAATATCATCTGTTCGATTATGTCGGACATCCCGAAGCCGAGCACGTGGTTATCATCATGGGTTCCGGCGGCGAAGCGGCTGAAGAGACGATTAACTATCTTGTTGCAAAAGGCGAGAAAGTCGGTGCGGTGCGCGTGCGTTTGTATCGCCCATTCTCAGCGGGACACTTGCTGGCGGCCTTGCCATCCACCACAAAAGCCATTGCCGTCCTTGACAGAACCAAAGAACCAGGCTCTGGAGGAGAACCGCTCTACTTGGATATAGTCAATGCTTTGGTTGAAGGTTCCAAGTTGAAGGTTGAAGGAAAACCTGGAACTTTCCAACCTTCCAACCTTCCAACTGTGATCGGCGGACGTTATGGTTTGTCGTCCAAAGAATTCACGCCCGCGATGGCGAAAGCCACGTTAGATGAATTGAAAAAGGCTGCACCGAAAAATCATTTCACGGTCGGCATCAACGATGACCTCAGCCACACCAGCCTCGACTTCGATCCTTCATTTTCGATTGAGTCCGACGAAACAGTGCGCTGTGTATTCTTCGGCCTCGGCTCGGATGGAACGGTCGGCGCCAACAAAAATTCGATCAAGATCATCGGTGAAGAGACCGGGAATTACGCTCAGGGCTATTTCTACTACGACTCCAAAAAATCCGGTACAGTGACCGTCTCGCATCTGCGCTTCGGACCCAAACCGATCCTGGCTCCATATTTGATCGGCGCGGACCAGGCCAATTTTGTGGCGTGCCATCAATATTCGTTCCTCGAGCGCGTGGACATGCTCAAGTATGCCAAGCAAGGCGGCGTATTCCTGCTCAATAGTTTGTATGGTCCTGATGATGTTTGGGATAAACTGCCGCGCGAAGTCCAGAAAGATATCGTCGAGAAGAAATTAAAGTTCTACGTCATCAACGGTTACGATGTGGCCGAAAAAGCCGGCATGGGTGGACGCATGAACACCATCATGCAGACGGCCTTCTTCGCCATCAGCGGCGTCCTGCCGCGCGAACAGGCCATTGCCGAGATCAAACACGCCATCGAGAAAACTTATGGCAAACGCGGCGAAGCCGTCGTTAAGAAAAATTTCGAAGCGGTTGATCGGACTCTGGAGAATCTTTACGAGGTCAAGGTTCCAGCCACGATAAGCTCAAAGGTGACGCGCCGCCTTCCCGTCCCGAATGAAGCGCCGGAATTTGTCCGTAACGTGCTTGGACAAATGATCGCCTTCGACGGCGACAGCATCTCCGTCAGCGCGCTTCCGGCAGACGGCACATATCCATCCGGCACAACGCAATGGGAGAAACGCAACTTGGCTTTGGATATTCCGGTTTGGGAAGAAGATATTTGCATCCAGTGCGGCAAGTGTGTGATGGTCTGCCCGCACGCGGTCATTCGACATAAAGTATATGACAAGCAATTGCTGAATGGCGCGCCGGAAACGTTCAAGCACATGGAAAGCAAGTTCAAGGAATTCCCCGGCATGGCTTACACGGTGCAGATTTCGCCGGAGGATTGCACGGGCTGTACCTTGTGCGTGGAAGTTTGCCCGGTCAAGGATAAGACTCAGGTTGGGCGCAAGGCGCTGAACATGGCGCCGCAACCGGCTCTGCGCGAGGCTGAAAGCAAGAACTGGGATTTCTTTATGAGCATCCCCGATCTGGATCGCAAACTGGTCAATCCTTCGACGATCAAGAATTCGCAACTGCTGCGCCCGCTGTTTGAGTTCAGCGGTGCATGTGCCGGATGCGGCGAAACGCCATACGTCAAGCTGGTCTCGCAATTATTCGGCGACCGCGCCATCGTCGCCAACGCGACCGGATGCTCATCCATTTACGGCGGCAACCTCCCCACCACTCCATGGGCTGTTGACAACAACGGACGCGGCCCGGCCTGGACAAACTCGCTGTTTGAAGACAATGCCGAATTCGGTCTCGGCATGAGACTCACGCTCGACAAACAAAATGAATATGCACGCGAATTAATGACAAGCTTTGAAACGGAACTCAGCACCGAATTGGTTACTGCCATTTTGCACGCCGATCAATCCACCGAAGCAGGCATCGAGGAACAGCGCGTCCGCGTGGCGGAACTCAAGAAAAAACTCGGCACATCGAAAGATTCACGCGCCAAAGATTTGATCAGCGTGGCCGACAGCCTCGTCAAGAAATCCGTGTGGATCATTGGCGGTGACGGCTGGGCATACGACATCGGCTACGGCGGTCTCGATCATGTGCTCGCTTCGGGACGCAACGTCAACGTGCTGGTGCTCGATACTGAGGTTTATTCCAACACCGGCGGACAGGCGAGCAAGTCCACGCCGCGCGCGGCGGTTGCAAAATTTGCAACGGCTGGCAAAGGCCTGCCCAAGAAAGATTTGGGCTTGATCGCAATGGCGTACGGATACGTCTACGTGGCGCGCGTTGCGATGGGCTTCAACGATCAGCAGACCCTCAAGGCCATACTTGAAGCCGAAGCCTACGACGGCCCGTCGCTGATCATCGCCTATAGTCACTGCATTGCGCACGGATACGACATGGCTCACGGCCTCGAACAGCAGAAGTTGGCCGTTCAATCCGGTTCGTGGCCCATCTATCGTTACGATCCGCGCCTGGCAGATGAGGGCAAGAATCCGCTCGTCATCGAACAGAAAGAGCCGAGCATCCCAGTCTCGCAATATGCCTACAACGAAACCCGTTACAAGATGCTGACTCAAATGGATGAAGAACACGCTGAGAAATTAATGAAGGAAGCCCAGCACGATGCAAAATCCCGCTGGACGCTCTACCAGCAAATGGCATCCATCCACTACGACGCCAACAAAAACGGCGACGGAGAATAGGCATGACGGATCTTTCCACGACTTATCTTGGACTCCATTTAAAAAATCCGCTCGTGGCTTCGGCCTCGCCCATTTCCAAAAAGGTCGAGCGCGTCAAACGTCTCGAAGAAGCGGGCATTGCCGCCATCGTGATGTACTCTCTCTTCGAAGAGCAGATCATCCACGAAAGTCTTGAACTCGATCATTACCTGACGCGTGGCACAGATTCTTACGCTGAGGCCATGAGCTATCTGCCAGATTCGGGCACATACACCCTTCTGCCCGATAAATATCTGGCAAAAGTAGCTGAGCTTAAAAAAGCTGTCAACATTCCTGTTATAGGAAGTTTGAATGGCGTATCCAAAGGTGGATGGGTGCGTTACGCCCGCCTCATTCAGGAGGCCGGAGCGGACGCCCTTGAATTGAACCTTTACTACATCCCAACCGATCCCGCCATCACCTCGCAAGAACTGGAAGATACCCAGGTTGATCTGGTTGCAGACATAAAATCCTCGATCAAGATTCCGTTGGCAGTGAAGTTGAGTCCATTCTACACATCTCTCCCGAACTTTGCACATCGGCTTGCCGAAGCAGGCGTAGACGGGCTGGTACTTTTCAATCGCTTCTATCAACCAGATTTTGATCTGGAAGAATTGACGATAGCTCACACACTTGAATTAAGCACATCCAGCGACTTGCGCCTGCCCCTGTGCTGGATCTCTATCCTGCACGGCAATTTGGATGTGGACTTTGCGCTGACCAGCGGAGTCCACACCGCTACCGATGTACTCAAATCCATGATGTCCGGAGCAAACGTGGCCATGATGGCGTCCGAGTTGTTGCACTACGGCATTGAGCGCGTACCGGCCATTCTCGCAGATCTGCAAACATGGATGGAAGTGCATCAATACGAATCGATCCAACAAATGCAGGGAAGCATGAGCCAGAGGTCCGTTGCAGAACCTGCGGCGTTCGAACGGGCAAATTACATGAAGGTGCTGAGTTCATTTAGAGACCTGCCGTAGATATTTCTTCATCATGAATCAAAAAATCCTCCGTTTATGCGGATGATTTTTTATCTTTCAGGACTTTCGCTTGATTGGGCAGCCTTTCTGATAGACCAGCCCAAATAACAATTTCTGCTTCGTGTTATCGAGTGCTCCTTTGCGGCCTGCGCCAGTTTTCCTCTTTCGGCTTTTACCCGTCATGGTTCGTGCCGCAGGATACTTTTTCAAATATGCATTCGTTCGAATGCAGGCAACAGACTTTCAAATTCATCCGGTGTCAGAGTTGTGAGTGTTGTCTCCGCCACTTGGGGGAGAATTCAAATCTAATTGGGAATCTGCACGAATACAGTCACCACCTGCAGATCAAAGTGCGTTCCTGATGAGGTACGGAACTTTATTCCGTTGCCACCTGATTTTTACCGCCCTGTTTGGAAGAGTACAACACATCGTCGGCGCGTTTGAGCCAATCCTCAGGTGATTCCTGCAGACGATACTCCGCCACGCCAAAACTGGCTGTGATCCTGCCGACGTGCTCGAGCGGGTGGGCGGCAATAGCTTGCCGCAGGCGCTCAGCCAATCCGCGCGCTTGAGCCGAGTCCGTTTGCGGCGCGACGATGAGAAACTCGTCGCCACCCCAACGCCCCAGCACGTCGGGGATGCGTAAGAGTCCCCGGACGGTGCGGGCAACTTCTTTGAGCACGTAATCACCTGCGGCATGTCCGTAGGTGTCGTTCACCCGTTTAAAATCATCCAGATCGAACATGATAATCGCAAGTGGCTGGCGATGCCGCGTTGCCCGGTTGCTCTCGCGGATGATCGTCTCGTCGAGTTCGCGCCGGTTGGCAATTTGGATGAGGCTGTCGGTGTGTGCCAGATGCGTCATCGTCTCTGCCAATGTGCGCACTCGAACGTAATGCTCGTCCAAGTGCACGCTCACTATCACCAGGACGATGTACGCGGCGTTCGCCAGATAGAAGCGGCCCAGCGGATAGAGGCCCGCCACATCCCCACTCGACTGCCACTCCATTATGCTGTACATCAGCCCCAGAATCACAGTCGCCGCAAAGAAGACAAGCGAGCTGACCAACAAGCGGCGGGGGCTTCTAAAAAGAAACGCCAGGATGTAAACGAGCGGGACCCAATAGAGCAGGTCGGAG
>JAKBYW010000108.1:0-6484 GCA_021840275.1 Chloroflexota bacterium
TACTGACTGAAGTACGCGTCGAGCGCTTCGGTTCCCTCGACGGCGGCCGCGCTCAGCTCGCCGGTGCGTTGTCCGCGGCTGAAGGCGGGGCCGAGGTTCAGGATGTGGGCAAAGAGTCGGTCACGTAATTCAGTTTTCACGCGGACGGCGACCGCGCTGGCGCTGACTTCGTTGATCCACGCCAACGCGGCGCGCGCGGCGATAATGACGAGAAGCAGTTCAAGTCCATGCCAGACCATTGCAAAGGTACTTGATTGCAAAAAGACAGCAGTGACGGTACTGCTGAGGAGCCAGGCTTGCCAGATGGTCAGGAAGCCCGCTAAAAGTCCGGTAAGAATCGTTAATGTCAGAGCGAGGCGTGAGTCGCGAGCGAGAGTGAGAAGTCTGCAATGCATAGTGTGGTTGATTATAAAGTGAATGGGACGGCCGGTCGGGCCGTCCCATTATTATGAGTTGAGATGCAATTTTAGTAGACCAGTGTTTCTTTCCTGGTACTGATGCGCTTGCGGAACATGTAATATGTCCAGCCCTGATAGGCGAGCACGATCGGAACGAAGATCAAAGCGATGATGGACATGACCGTCAACGTGTATTGTGATGATGAAGCGTTGTAAATGGTCAGGCTCCAATCAGGGTTGGTGCTGGAGATCATCACACGCGGGAACATGATCATGAAGTAGGTGATCTGTGTGAACACGATGCTTAGGCCGGTCATCACAAAGGCCCAGCCTTCCTGTTTGCGATTGATGAACATGCCGGTCAGCAGGAGTGTGACCACAGCCGCGGCTGGGACGATGCCAGGGTTGGCACCGAGGCGGGCGTAGACATCGGTGAAGATATAGGTTGCCACTGCCAACACAAGGTCAAGTATGACCGCCACAATCCAGATCTTTTTCGACAGAGCGCGGGCGCGTTCGCGTAAATCGCCTTCGAGTTTCAAGCTGAGGAAGTTGGCGCCGTGAACAAGGAAGACGGACACAGTGGTCAGGCCGCCGATCAATCCATACGGATTGAGCAGGGTGAATAGGTTACCTGTGTACATCATCTTTGCATCGATTGGTACGCCCTTCGCTAAATTTGCGAAGGCAGTTCCCAGCAACAGGGCCGACAGGAATGATCCAACAGCGATCATCCAATCGAACATGTTGCGCCACTTTGGATTGGAGTCCTTCGAGCGATATTCAAACGAGATACCGCGAATGATCAAACCGACCAACAACAGGAACAGCGCCAGATAGAAGCCGCTGAACATGGTGGCATACCATTGCGGGAAGGCCGCGAAAGTGGCGCCGCCCGCCGTGAGCAGCCAGACTTCATTGCCGTCCCAAACCGAGCCAATCGTATTGATGATGGCACGGCGTTCTTCATCCTTCTTGCCGAGAAATGGCAACAGCATACCGACGCCGAAGTCAAAGCCTTCGAGGAAATAGAACCCGACCCACAAAACGCCGATCAGGATGAACCACAGGATTTGCAGAAATTCGTAAGACATAGTGATCCCTCCGGGGATTAATCCTGCGCCCCAATGAGCGCAGGTTCAGCATCAACCGATTCGTGCATGGCCGCATCGGGACCGGCGATGGCATATTTTTTCATCAGATAGAACATCGCGCCTGCCAGTGAACCGTACACTACTACGTAGCCGATCAAGCTGATGAGCAGGTCAACAGTGGTCAGGTTGGGCGAAACGGCATCCTGTACTTTGAGCAGTCCTTGCACAATCCATGGCTGGCGCCCCATTTCCGTCAAGACCCACCCGCTCATGTTGGCGATGTAGGGGAATGAGATCAGCGGCACGAACCAATTGAGCAATTTGAAACTCTCCAATTTGTTGTTCATGGAGAGATAGATCGCGTAGGCTGCGATGGCAATCAGCAGGAAGCCAATGACCATCATGAAGCGGAACGTCCAGTAGGTTACCACCATGAGCGGGACATAATCGCCGGGGCCATACTGTTGTTGATACTGAGTCTGGATATCGTTGACGCCCTTCACTTCGCAACTGAAATTGTTGCAGGCTAGGAAGCTTAGAACATACGGCACACGAATGGACCAGACTTCTTTCTTGCCGCTCAAATCACCGATCGTGATTAGCGAGAATGAAGCAGGCTGTTGTGTTTCCCAGTGTGCTTCAACCGAGGCAAATTTCATCGGCTGGTTCGCGTACATGTACTGCCCCATTGTATGACCGGCGAAGAACAGTGAAATGCTGGCAACTACGCCCACAATCGCCGCCATCTGGAAGGATGACTTGAAGAGTTCAACATTCTTCTTGCGGATGATGTGATAGGCGCTGACGCCCATGATCAAAAAGGCCGCCGTGGTCAGGCCTGATGAAATGGTGTGCCAGAAGAAGAGCCAGCCTTTCGGGTTCATGACTAGGGCAAAGAAATCCACCAATTCGGCGCGGCCGGTGACTGTGTTGATCACATAGCCGACCGGATGCTGCATCCAGCCATTGGCCAACAGGATCAACAGAGCGGAGAGATTGGAACTAATTGCGACCAACCAAATTGAAGTTAGATGCACCTTCTCCGATACACGGCCTTCACCAAAAATCCAGATGCCCATGAAGGTGGATTCCATGAAGAAAGCCAGCAAGGCCTCAATCGCTAGTGGGGCACCGAAGATATCGCCTACGTAGCGGGAATATTCAGACCAGTTCATGCCGAATTGAAATTCCTGCACGATGCCGGTCACAACGCCGATGGCAAAATTGATCAGAAATAATTTTCCCCAGAACTTCGCCATCTTATGGAAGGTCTCATCTTTGGTCTGATAATAACGGGTTTGCATGTAGGCTACAAACCAGCCCATGCCCAAAGTGAGCGGAACGAAAAGGAAGTGGTATACGGTTGTCAGACCGAATTGCCACCTTGACAAAGTGATTGGATCCATACATTCTCCTTGTTTTTTTTATATGTGCATCAGCACATACTTGCTCACCTAAACTAAACTTGCTATTTGCACTGGTATGCCAAGAGCTTCCTGTGCGAGATCAGCAAAATTGATGGAGGCCATTTCGCGCATCATGGCAACTTGGATGCGTCCCCATTTTGTGCGGACGGGACAGTTGGTTTGAAAAGGACAGTCACCCTCGCCTTTTACTTGCAAACATGCGGAGAGCAAGATCGGTCCCTCAAAGGCTTCTACAATGTCTTTGATCGTGATCTTGGACGCGGGGCGGGGAAGCGTTAAACCGCCGTCCCGGCCCGTAAAGGTTATTAAAAGGCCGGCCCGCGCCAATTCCGCAACGACGCGAAGGAGTGTGGCAGGCGGAATCAGCATCTCGCGCTGAATTTCAGCGGTTGAGAGGCGGGTGCCTTCAGGATGTTTGGCAAGGGCTAAAATTACACGGACAGCGTAGTCAGTTTGGCGGTTAATTCTCAGCATGGCAACAGACCTTTACTTATTTAGTAAACGATTACGCTTAATGTAAAGGTTTTGATTGAAAATTTATAGTGTATTTTGTCACAATGATGGGGTTACAAGTGTCACACTGACTTGTGCGTCACGGAAAATATAAAGGACGCTTGCAAAATGTAAAATCTAAACCAAATATTTTATGGTTGGACATTTATCTGAATATAGATCGGATCGCCAAACGCTTCGCCACTCGAACCGAAAGCCTGCCACGCGCTGCGATATGTTCCTGCTGTTGACGGCGTGGTGAAGAGTATTCTCAACATTGCTTGAGTCCCGGCGCGGGCCGGATATAACGCTTGTTCGCTGGTGGTTCCCATCGCATCGCCGTTAATTAATTTCAGGCGATAACGCGAATCCCAGTTACAAGTTCCGCTGTTGGTGACGAGCCATTGTTTGTCAATGCTTTGACCCGGTGCGACGGCTGTGTCGTCGGGAATGGTCAGGTCTTTGTTATAGGTCAGGATGTTGGTACAGGGTGCAGTTGCTGTGGGGAGTGTGATGGTGGGGATGCTGGTAACTGCGGAACTTGTTGAAGTCGGAGTGATTGGGATTAGTTGTGCGAGTTGAGTGGGCGGAATGAAAATTGTCGGTGTGGATTTCGGCGCGCAAGCGGCTAGAGTCAAAGCAATGGCCGATATAACGGTAGCCGTTCTAAAGTTGAGAAGGATGCGAGTGATCTTCATTTCCCCAATAATAATGCAGGGGCGGCACATTGTCGCCCCTGCACGGGAGTCTATTCTTCTGCCACAGCGGGAGCATCGTCTCCGCCCATATCGAGCGGGAGGGCAACTTCGCCACTGAGTGCCTTCTGACGAATGACTGCGTCGATCTCATTCATCAATTCAGGATTCTGGCGGATGTATTCTTTGGCATTCTCGCGGCCCTGACCTAGACGGGCATCGCCGTACGAAAAGAACGCGCCGCGCTTTTGAACGATCTCGAATTGCGTGGCAAGGTCAAGCACATCGCCGGATTTGGAAATGCCCTCGTTGTACATAATGTCGAACTCGCAGGTGCGGAAGGGCGGGGCGACTTTGTTCTTGACAACCTTGACGCGTGTGCGGTTGCCGATGATCTCGGCGCCGACTTTGATGGCCTGAATGCGCCGCACATCCAGACGAACCGACGCATAGAATTTGAGCGCCTGTCCGCCGGTGGTGGTTTCGGGGTTGCCAAACATGACGCCGATCTTCTGGCGAAGTTGGTTGGTGAATATGACTGTGGTCTTGGTTTGGTTGATCGCGCCGGAAAGTTTGCGGAGAGCCTGCGACATCAAACGGGCATGCACGCCCATGGTCGGGTCGCCCATATCGCCCTCGATTTCAGCGCGCGGAACAAGCGCGGCGACCGAGTCGATCACAACCACATCCACGCCGCCAGAGCGAACGAGGGTTTCGACGATCTCCAAAGCCTGTTCGCCAGTATCGGGCTGAGAGACAAGCAGATTATCAATATCAACACCACACTTTGCCGCGTAGTTCGGATCGAGCGCGTGCTCCATGTCGATGAACGCGGCAGTGCCGCCGTGTCGCTGGGACTCGGCCACGATGTGCTGGCAGATGGTGGTTTTACCGGATGACTCCGGACCATAAATCTCGGTGATGCGTCCGCGCGGGACGCCGCCAACGCCGAGGGCGATATCAAGTGAGAGCGAGCCGGTTGAGATCGCGTCGGTGACCATGCTGTGTGCTTCGCCCAGTTTCATGATCGAACCTTCGCCGTACCGTTTAAGAATATCGCTGACGGCCTTGTCAAGTACAGCGCGTTTGGCGCTGTCTACCTGCGGGCCGGAAGCAGTTTCGTCAGCTTTTGATGTGTTTGATTTGCGAGCCATCGTCTATTCTCCAAATACAAGTTTACAGGTCGTGCATCTAAGTTTGGACAGTATAGCACAGATGTTCAGTGCGTCAAGGGCTTTGTGTTGGTAAGCTATTCAACTTCGGCGCGGGAGGTGGAGCTACGTTGAATCCAAGTGCTCCGCGAAAAGTGAAATAGGTTGTCTGGCCCGGATAAATATTCATCCAGTCTTGTTGAGTCTTTCCTTTATAACTAAAAGTCACTTTATACAATCCTGCCGGTAGATCGCTGAGCGCTAAATTCTCATCGTAAACGGGATCATGATTGACTGGCCCGGGGCCATAGGTTTTTATGAGCCATGACTTGTTCGTTGACACATTTCTGACGGTCACTTCCAATTGTTGCAAAGTGTCGTTGTTGGCATTCGTAATCCGTCCGACCAGAACGCCCCAGCCTTCGGGCGGAGCCATCCACAACTCGGGATTATATGTGTAATAGAAAGAATTGTTTCCAAGCCGCACTTCAAAATGAACATGCGGGCCGGTAGTGTGGCCTGTGGAGCCGACCAGGCCGATCACATCGCCGGTGTTCACATGCTGCCCGACGATGGCAATGATCTTGCTCATGTGGGCATAGACTGTAAACAACTGCTGACCTTTATAGCCAAAGTCCATGCGAATTACTACAGCCTGTCCGTAAGGGTCGCTGTGATCGCCGGGAGATTCGAGCAATAGTCCCCAGTCTGCCCAAACAATTGTGCCGGGCCCAGCCGCAAGAATCGGCGTGCCTTGAGGCGCATCGATGTCAACGCCGGTGTGAATGTATGGCGGCGTGAAGATTGCACCGTAACGATAATCAGCCAGCGGCCAGTTGACCTGGTCAGCGGCGATGGGGCGGGTGAAATAAAAATGATCGTAAGGTGAAAGCGCCCACGGTACGGGATACAGAGGCGGACGCCAACCGGAAACGGGAGGTGCGCCGGGTGTTGGCAGATCGAAGCGGAAAGGTTCAAGCGTGGGCGTCGCCTCGTTCGCGGACCCGGAAGCGGCTTCCGTTAAACCGGCGACCACCGGCGTGGGGCTTACGCTAAACACACTGCATCCATTTAGAAAAATGGAAACAATGAGAATCAAAGTGAGAGATTGCTTCGGGGAAAATCGCCCCTTGCACAGTGTCCCCTTTGGGGAATGACGTAGAATTTTTTTCACGGTTTAAAAGTTGGAATGATCGTCGGCGGCGTGGATGTAGACAACGGTGTGTT
>JAKBYW010000109.1:0-6476 GCA_021840275.1 Chloroflexota bacterium
GATGTGCATTGTTCGTCCGGCACGTATGTCCGTTCGCTGGCGAATGACCTCGGCAATCAACTCGGATGCGGCGCGTATCTGGTTGGTCTGCGCCGCACCAAGAGCGGACGCTTCTCTCTGCGCGATGCCACGCCTCTGCGGAAATTACAGGAAGCCTTCACCGCCGGGAACTGGTATCAATATCTCATCCCCGCCGCCGAAGCATTGGGCGAGTGGCCCGCGATTGAACTCAGTCCCGACGAAGTGGAAGATGTGCGGCATGGGCATCGTGTCAAGGCCGCGGAAGATGCCAAGCCGGGCATGGTGCGCGGCGTCAGCACCCAGGGCGAGTTGGTGGCCTTGATGGAATTGAAGGAAGGCGAAGGCGGCGCGCTGGAATATCAACCCAAGAAGGTTTTCTTCTCGTAAATCCATTTGTAGGGGCACAGCGCCGCTGTGCCCCTACAGTCAACATGCAACACATCCATTCCCTCACCGACATTACATTGCCGAATAGCTGGTTGACAATTGGCGTTTATGATGGCGTCCATCGCGGCCACCAGGAGATTGTCCATAAATTAACGGCAGGCGCACATGCAATCGGCGCGTCTGCCGTTGTGCTTACTTTCTCGCCACACCCGGCTACCGTGTTGGCCAAACGCGAAGTCAAGTGCCTGACCACTCCCGATGAGCGCGCGGATTTGCTCTCCGCCCTCGGCGTGGATGTAATCGTCACTCATCCGTTTGATGAGAGCGTTGCGGGTTTGTCAGCGCGGGAATTCATGGCGCGTTTAAAAAAGAATCTGGGCATCAGCCATTTATTGATGGGATATGACTTTGCTTTAGGCAAAGGCCGCGAAGGGAATGCGGCGCGTCTTGCCGAACTTGGACGTGAGATGAATTACACAGTTGAAGTAGTGCAGGCCGTGAGCGATGAAAGCGGAGTCATCTCTTCAACGGAAATCCGCAAGTTGATCGGGCTGGGCGATGTGGCCGAAGCCGCCGGCCTGCTCGGACACAATTACAGTCTGCACGGACTCGTTGTCCACGGAGATGGCCGCGGGCGGAAGATCAACTTTCCGACTGCGAATATTGAATACGCCGATGGCAAACTGATCCCGTCGAATGGGATCTATGCCTGCTGGGCGTGGGTGAACGGCGTCAGGTACGCGTCGGCCGTCAATGTCGGAGTCCGCCCCACGTTCGAGAACGAAGCGGTCCGGCCGCTCGTCGAAGCATTCATCCTGGATTTTGACTCAGATGTTTATGAGCAGGATATCCGGCTCGAATTCGTGGCGCGTCTAAGAGATGAGTTGAGATTTCCATCGGTGGATGCGCTCGTTGAACAGATGCAACGCGACGTGACTTGGGCGCGCGAAATTTTATCAAAGGCGGCTTGAAGCCGCCTTGTTTTTTGTTTGTCTGGACTGTACAATCCCAATAACTAAATTGATGGAGGCGATATGGCACAGGCTGGTTTGCACGGAATAGTTGGCGTGGCGGTACGCAAGTGGATGCCGAAAAAGGAATGGTTGTTGCTGGGCGTCGTGCTGGGCAGTCTATTCCCTGACCTGGACTATATCGCCGTGGCTTTTGCAGTGATGATGCAACAATCCGCTGCGGGATTGCAGTACACGTTTACGCATAGCATCTTTACCATTCTAGTTGTCGTGCTCTTGTTCCATCTGATTTCATTGGCGACGAAGAACAACAAATGGAGTAATTTGGGCCTGGGTTTTGGCATTGGTATTCTTCTGCATATTCTTCTTGACCTGGTGATTTGGTTTAAAGGTGTGGAGTTGTTCTGGCCTTTTCATTACGAGTTGAATTTCTGGAGCTGGTTAGTGGTACCGAATTGGTTGGACATCCTTCTCAGGGCCGGTGAGTTCCTGGCTTTTGGATTGTATTTCACTTTGTTGGCATTTGTCGCTGCCAAGCAGAAGACCAATGAAGATTATGCGCCCAAGTTGCGCAGTTGGGCTAACAGCCAGTATGCGCTGTTTTTTCTTTTTACGTTCCTGTTCTTCTTTCCCCAAAAGAACACGATGGCAATTTATAGTGCGCTGTATCTGCTGGCGTTATTCTTTGCGATCATCATCACTTTGCGGATGAAGCAAACGATTGAACAAAGCACCAATAAATCAAAATAACGCAGGGACGGCCAAATGGCTGCCCTTTCGTTATAATCGCATAGACAGCCAAAGGAGATCGAATGCCTGAACAACAGATTTATCTGCTCTCTCCGAAAGAACTCAGCCCCGAAACCATCGCCGTGGCTTTTGCAAAAACGTCGCGCTCGCCCGAATCGTTTCGTGAGATCGCGGCCGAGTTGAATGATGAAAAGTCTGCCAAATTTCATGAGAAGTGGGTGGTCGGATATGGTCATGCCTCGGTGGCGGAACACGCTGTTTTGCATATCGCATTTGAGAATGTTTCGCGGCTTGCCATCGAAAGCATCGAAGGCAACCGTCTAGCCTCATATACTGAAAAATCAACGCGCTATCAAAAGTGGGGCACGGATGATTTTTTCGTCCCGGCTGAATTGGATGGACACCCACTGCGCGACGAATACATCGCCACCTGCCGCCTCCTGTTCGGGACTTATAGTGGTTCGCTCGACCCCGTGCGGACTCTCGTCCTCGGCCATTCTCCGCGCCGCGAAAACGAGTCGGATGAAGGCTATGATCGCCGCATCCGCTCACAGTACGTGGACGTATGCCGCTTTATTTTGCCCGCGGCCTCGCTGGCGAACGTCGGCATGACGGCCAATGCGCGCGTGCTGGAAAGCCTGATCCGCAAGATGTTGTCTTCTTCGCTGATGGAAGTAAAACAAATTGGCGAAAAAGTAAAAGAAGTCGCCAAGGCCGAAGTCCCAACGTTGGTGAAGTATGCGGATACTGTTCCGTATTTGATTGAGACGGGCCAGGATATTTCCAAATTCGTAAAACACGAAGCCCGGATCGAGAACCATCATTCTGATAAATGGTGCCATTTGATCGATTACGACAAGGATGGGGAAAAGAAAGTTCTGGCGGCGGTCCTATATCGTTTCGGCGAAATGTCGTATGCCGATGCGCTGGCACACGTCACTGCACATAAAAAAGCCGAGCGGACTCAACTGGCGGAACTATTGATGAAACGATTGGGCCGCTATGATGTCCCTTTGCGCGAGTTGGAATATTGCACGTACACGTTTGATCTGGTCATGGATCAGGGCGCGTATGCCGAATTCAAACGCCACCGCATGATGACGCAGACGCCGCAGATACTGACGACGCGGCACGGGTACGCGACTCCGCGTTTGATAACGGACGCCGGCTTCGGGTCCGAGTATGAAGCGGCTATGAATGCCGCGGCGGAAACGTACGAAAAGTTGTATGCCTTCAATCCGCAAGTTGCGCAATATATTGTCCCCAATGGATATAAACGCCGCGTGCTGGCACAATTCAATTTGCGCGAAGCTTATGCTTTCTGTCAATTGCGCTCTGCACCCAACGCCCACTTTTCGATCCGGCGTATTGCTGAACGAGTGTATGAGGAGATTGCGCGCGTGCATCCAACCTTGACGAGTTTTATGCAGATGTCTGAAGAAACGTGGCAGGGCGTGGAGAAAAAATATTTTTTGAGCCTGTAAAATAGGTTTTATCGGGAATAACGAAAACAAAATATTCATCCACAGAATACACACGCGTGCCTGCGCACGGTGCAGGCAGATTTCGCCGATCTTTTCTTCAATCTGTGTCATCTGCGAAATCTGTGGATTATTTCGAATAAAGTCAAAAATATAAAGCCCCTTTCTAATCCGATGAGCTGGAGAGCGATCAATGCGTCAAGGTGAGATTTCTTCCGAATCAATCTCCCAAATTGTGGTGGGGATTGCTCACCTGCACTTGCGCCAGATGCAAGTGTCGCCGCGAAGAACAGCGGCTCGCAAAGACATAATCCTTTTTGTATATCTGCTTCATGTGTCCTGCCCTTAACAACCCATTAACATCGCGATATTTCTTTATGGTATATTCTCTGCAAATGCCTGAAACTATCCTGATCGTAGAAGACGAACCTTCTTTGCAAGAGACCCTTGCATATAATTTAAAAAAAGACGGCTACACTGTCGAAGCGGTCGGTGACGGTCGTTCCGCGCTCGAAGCGGCCCGCCGATTAAGGCCGGACCTCATTGTCCTTGACCTAATGCTTCCCGAAATAGACGGCTTCGAGGTGGCTCGAATCCTGCGTAGGGAGATGACGACTGCCATCCTCATGCTCACGGCGCGCGACGACGAGGTCGACCGCGTGGTCGGCCTCGAGGTCGGTGCGGACGATTACCTGACCAAGCCCTTCTCGATGCGCGAACTGTTGGCGCGCGTTAGAGCCCAATTACGCCGCGAACGCCTGATCCGTGAAGACATGGGCAGGAGCGTTGACTCCCAACCCGCGCACGAGACTTTGAGCTTCGGTAATCTTATTGTCAACCTGACGCGCCGCGAGGTGACTCTCGATGGCAAACCCGTACCGCTCAAACCAAAGGAATACGAGCTGCTCCTTTTTCTGGCCGAACATCGCGGACAAATGCTCTCGCGTGAATTCATTTTGGAGCGTGTTTGGGGCTGGGATTACATCGGCGACAGCCGCACGGTGGATGTGCATGTGCGCTGGCTGCGCCAAAAGGTCGAATCCGATTCATCCAACCCGGTACGCATCGTTACCGTGCGCGGGGGCGGATACAGGTTTGAAGGATAAGTGTCACGTGTCAGGTGTTCCGGTGTCACGCCTTTGAAACCGTGATAGGTTATGACGTTATTCCTCTTCGTCTCCCTCATTGTTGCGCTGATCGTTTTGGCGATTGTGGCATGGCTTTACGTTGGCTTACGCCGCCGCCTCGATGAATACGCGCGCGAACTTCGCCGCGCCAAAACAATTGGGTCTTTACCCGAAGATGTGAACAGACTCGAAGATTTGTCGAACGCTGTTAAATCTCTTTTCTCGAATTTCAATCTTCAACTTTCAACTTTGAACGCCGAACATAAACGTCTGGCTGCTGTGCTTGAGCAGATGACAGACGGTGTGCTTATTGCTGATTCAAATGGACAGATCCAATTTGCCAACCCGGCTGCAGAAAAACTATTCGAAAGCCCCAATGCGGTTGGCCGCACGGTTGTCGAGGTCATTCGCCATCACCAACTTGTCGAGACCTGGAAACGCTGCCAGCAGACGAATGAAATCCAAAGCGAGTCTGTGGAACTGCCCGCGCGCCGTCAATTCCTGCAACTGATTGCCATCCCCGATCAACACGCAGGCGGAAGTTTGCTGCTCGTCCAGGATCTGACGCGTGTCCGCCGACTCGAAACCGTACGCCGCGACTTTATCTCGAATATTTCCCATGAACTGCGGACGCCGCTGGCATCGCTCAAAGCGCTGACGGAAACCCTGCAAGACGGCGCTCTTTCGGACCCGGAAGCGGGGCCGCGTTTCCTGGGCCGCATCGCCACCGAAGTCGACGCGCTGACGCAGATGGCGCAGGAACTTCTCGATCTGTCAAAAATCGAATCAGGACAGGTAGCATTAAACCTTGCTCCGGTCTCGTCGAAAAAATTGTTGATGTCCGCCGCCGAGCGGATGAAACTGCAAGCCGAGCGTGCTGGATTAATTTTACAGGTGGTGTGTGATGATGATTTGCCAAACGTTCATGCCGATCAAGCGCGGCTGGAACAAGTGCTGGTCAATCTGATTCACAACGCAGTCAAGTTCACGCGTCCGGATGGGGAGGTGGCTCTTTTAGCGGAGTCCGTTTCGGAGGCGGTGCGATTCGGAGTCAAGGATACCGGCATCGGCATCCCGCTGGATGATGTCCCGCGCGTGTTCGAGCGTTTCTATCGAGTTGACAAGTCCCGCACGGGCAGCGGCACGGGTTTGGGCTTGTCCATTGCGCGGCATATCGTTGAAGCGCACGGCGGAAAAATTTGGGCGGAGAGTGAAGAGGGCAGGGGCAGTACGTTCTATTTCTCCATCCCTGTTGCTTAACAAAATTGTTTACCAGATGTTAACCAGCTCTTAGGCCGTTTTTAAAGGGTTGGGATTAAGATGGAGTGGATGAGAAAGGAGCATTTCATGAACTCGGATATCATTGTTATCGTGTTGACCTTTATTGCAATGCTGATCGTGTGCGGCGTGGACGCTTCACGCAAGCGCCGCGATTATATAAATCATAAGGAAGTGAATGGATAAACATATTCTCGTTACCAACGACGATGGCGTGCTTGCCCCCGGCCTGTTGGCCCTTGCGCAGGAAATGCGCAAATTCGGGCGGGTTAGTATTCTCGCCCCTGACCGCAACTGGTCGGGTGGCGGACATGTGAAAACTCTCGACCGCGCCCTGCGCGTGCGTGAGTATCATCTTGCGGATGGTTCAACGGCTTTCGCCAGCGATGGCGCGCCTTCAGATTGTGTGGCTCTTGCCACACTTGGATATTTCAAAGAGAAGATCGATTTGGTGGTTTCCG
>JAKBYW010000110.1:0-6463 GCA_021840275.1 Chloroflexota bacterium
GTGTACTCAGCTGCACTGCACCAAACGCAGTGCGGTGCAAGTGTGGTGCCCTTCGTGTTTAAGCTTTTCCCACGAGAAACGGGAGAGTCTTATTGCTCTCACATTTCAGTTTAATCAACACAGGTATAATTCTCGCGACGGATTCCAAGTGAAACAACTCTTCCCCGTGTTCCTCATCGCATCCATAATTTTGACTTCCTGCGGACAGTCCTCTTCGCTGTGGGGAACGTATTCCACGCCGACCGCGGAATATTTCATACCTGCGCCGTTCACCCCGAACCCGCCAACGGCCGCCGATACCGCGACTCTTCCGCCAACTCCAACCAACACCTTCACATCCACGCCGACGTTGACAACGCAGCTATCGTCCACGCCGCAAACACCGTCCCAAAAGACGCCCGGCATCGAAGCAATCTTCACGCCGACGTTTAACGTGCCGTCCATTCTATATTACTCGCAGAGCGGAGACACGCTTCCGGCGCTGGCGGCTCGATTTAACGTAAGCCCGTCCGAGGTCCACAGTGATGCGGCGTTGCCAGAGCAGACAATGATCCCTGCAAACACACTGCTTGTCATCCCGGATCGGATCAAGGAACAAACCACGCCCAACATCCAGATCATCCCCGATAGTGAATTGGTCTTCTCTGCCACCGCCATAGATTTCGACATCGCTGCATACGTTTCCAAAGCAGGCGGCGATCTCAGCACTTATCGCGAATATCTTGGCTCCACTGGTTGGACGACCGGCGCAGGTGAAATTAAGCGCGCCGCGTACGAGAACTCCATCAACCCGCGGCTCCTGCTGGCCGTCCTTGATTACGAAAGCCATCGCGTGCGCGGACAACCCGTTGACTCACTGCACACGGATTACCCAATGGGATTTGTAGACCCGCTTTATAAAGGCGTCTTCAGTCAGCTGGTGTGGGCCGTGAACCAACTATCCATTGGATATTATGGCTGGCGCACCGGAACATTGACGGAACTAAAATTTTTGGATGGCAGCCATCTTCGAATTGATCCACGCCTCAACGCCGGCACAGTTGCGATCCAATATTTATTTTCCCGGGAACACAGCCAATCGCAATGGTCACAGATTATCGATCCCAACAACGGCTTCCCCGCCATGTACGACCAGATGTTCGGCGATGTCTGGGCGCGCGGCGCGGCCGTTGACCCAATTTTTCCAGCCGGCTTGACACAGCCGCCGCTCTCGCTGCCCTTCCAACCCAAAGTTGAATGGAACTTCACAGGCGGACCGCATGGCGCCTGGGAACACGATGGCTCATTGGCCGCGATTGATTTCGCCCCATCGACCGATCATGGCGGCTGCGCTCAGACGCCCACCTGGATCACTGCCGCCGCGCCCGGATTGATCGTCCGATCAGACAATGGCGTTGTCGTCGAAGATTTGGACGGCGATGGATATGAACAAACCGGTTGGGACTTGTTGTATCTGCACGTCGCCACGCTGGATCGCGTCCCAGCCGGAACGTGGGTGAAAAAGAACGATCACATCGGCCACGCATCCTGCGAAGGCGGCATCGCCACCGGCACACATTTGCATTTCGTTCGCAAATACGATGGCGAGTGGGTTGCCGCGGATGGGCCGATCCCGTTTGATCTCAGCGGCTGGATCGTTCACCAGGGTTCAAAGCTTTACGAAGGCACGCTCACCAATGGCAATAAAACCATCATAGCCAATCCGGTTGGCGAGGCTCAGTCCATTATCTTCCGCGACTCGAATGATCAATAAGCGCCTTCTTGCAACGCTCTTCATCCTGGGGATGGCCTTTTCAAGCTGCAGTTTTCCAACAGGATTGCAATCCCTAAACGCGACAACGCCCTTTCCGGCTCAACCCGGATCTCAAACGGTTTCCCTTTCAGAGTCGCCGACTCCTCTGCCGATTCGTCCCGCCTATAAACCCGGCCAGCTCATCGATTACGTTGCGCAGTCCGGCGATACGTTAGTGGCCCTCGCGGCGCGTTTCAACACCAGCATTCCTGAAATCAGGACCGCCAACCCCATCATTCCATCCGATGCAACTACCATGCCTCCCGGCATGCCAATGAAAATCCCGATCTACTTCAAATCATTGTGGGCCAGCCCTTATAAGATCATCCCCGATGGAGCCTTTATCAATGGTCCCATGCAGATCGGATTCAACACCTCGGCCTACGTCGCGTCCCAACCCGGCTGGCTGAAGGATTATCAGGCCTACGCCGGGAGCGGCCCTAAGCTCACCGGCGCGGAAATCGTTGACTATGTAGCCACAAATTGGAGCGTCAGTCCGCGCCTGCTGCTGGCTTTGCTTGAATATCAGGCAGGCGCGCTTTCACAACCCCAGCCGCCGTCAAATAAATATTTGCTTGGCTACCAGCAAAGTTTTTATCAAGGCTTATATTTACAACTGGTCCTGGCAGCCAATACCTTCAACAACGGTTACTATGGCTGGCGCGCCGGGAAGCTCACTGAATTTGATTTACCAGATGGAACGATCATTCGTCCGGACCCGTGGCAGAACGCCGCCTCGGTTGGAATCCAATATTTCTTTTCGAGATTCCAGAACGGGTCCGAGTATGACCGATCCACTGGTGCGTCAGGCTTGATACAAACATATTACTCTCTATTCGGCGATCCCTGGACAAATGCAATTGATCCAATCCCCGGCAGTTTAAAACAACCCACCTTCCGTCTGCCTTTCCCAGATGGACAGGTATGGACTTACACTGGCGGCCCCCACGCGGGCTGGGGCGTCGGTGAGCCGTTTGCCGCGATCGACTTCGCCCCGCCGTCGGAACATCATGGATGTTTTGTAACCGACCCACAAAATTTCGCGGTCTCAATGACTGATGGATTGGTTGTCCGTTCCGGGCCAGACGGAATCGCAGTAGACCTGGATGGCGACGGCGATGAACGGACAGGTTGGGTGATCTTCTATCTTCACCTGGCCGCCGAAAGCCGCGTCCCGCTTGGCAAGCAATTGCGCGCCGGGGATTTTTTAGGCTTTCCATCCTGCCAGGGAGGCGAAACAACAGGCACGCATGTGCACATCGCCCGCAAATACAATGGCGAGTGGATTTTGGCCGACGGCCCGCTGGCTTTCAATATGGAAGACTGGATCACACACAGCGCCGGAATTGCATACAAAGGCACACTGACGCGCGGCGGCACGACCATCACTGCTTCCGATATATCAGATGCGGGCAGTCAGATCATATCGAATATAAATCCATAAAAGATTCTACGGCCTATATAAAAAAATAAAAAAGATCACGTCGTTGCGAGTCGCTGTTCTTCGCGGCGAAGCAATCTCCGCCACAATTTGGAGATTGCTTTGGAGCGGGCGAAGAACGCCCGAAACACCCCTCGCAAGGACGTGAAAGAATTCTAGCGCTTCCAATCCGCTTGTTTTACCAGGCTATTTTCTCCGTCTCTTTCTTCGTAAATCGAATAATGAATATCAATCGGGAAAGCTTTGCTCAGCATGGCATGTACCGGACAATATTTCGTCATCGAGAGTTCGATGGCTCGAATAAGCGAGGCTTCATCCAACTTGTGTCCGACCACAACATATTCCAGCACAGCCTTTGTGATCACTTTGGGATAATCGCCCGAGCGATCCGCGTGAACTTTAACGTCGAAACTCGTTACGTCCTGTTGTTTCTTTTTCAGGATCGAGATCACATCCATCGCCGTGCAGCCCGCCAGTGAGATTGCCACCATCTCCACCGGCCCGGCACCGGTCTGCGGCCCGGAATGGCTATCGAGCTTAATTTCAAAACCGCTGTCTGCCACTCCTACAAACGACAATTCCTTTTGCCAGCTTACTTTTGCTTCCATAATAATCACTCCTTGATAATCGGGGCTGTGTATTTTTCAAGATTCCCTTCACTGATTGCTCCAACCCACGCCAATCTTACCCTGCCATTACGATCAATCACATAGGAGCTTGGCAAATTAGGCGTCTTGAAGGCATGATCGCTGGCTTGATAGGTCGGGTCGAGCCACACAGGGAACGTCAATCCGTAATCCTTCACAAAAGCGATCACGTCAGCAGTTGGGTCGCCATCTTCCACCGCAATGACCGTGAAACCAGCCTCGCGATACTTTGAATAAAAGGCCTGCAAAATCGGCATCTCAGCCTTGCAAGGCGGGCACCACGTAGCCCACAAATTGACCAACACCACCTGACCGCGATAATCGGATAAAGAATGCTGGACACCACTTATATCGGATAACGTTAGCGCGGGCGCGTCATACTGGACCTTGGCCGGGACCGACGAAAAGTCCGTTGCCGCGGCTGGATCATTGGTCCCGTTCTGCTGGCTGGCTGGCAGAAAAAAATATGCAGCCACACCCAGCAGGATCAAACCAATACCGCTAATTGTCAAAGCAAGCACACGAGCAGGAATCTTCATAATGCAAAACTCTCTTCAGTAGCCCGCACGGGGCATACGATTAAGGTTATCAAGTGCAACCAGCGTCTCCGCTATCGGTGAATTTGCATACCGGGCATTCCAACGCAAGCACGCCATTATAATCAAGTTGACCTTTTTTACATTTCGGACAAATATCGCCGCTGCGCAAAGGCGCGCCGACTTTAACTGGCAATTTCGCTTTGCCGGACAAAATCAACTCGAGCGAAGAAATTTTCTTATTGTGGGAAATAAGGTTGCTTTTTTTAACTGGCATACCCTGAGTATAACGCGGGATAATAATCAGTAGTTCGAAAAAGGGATTAATGTCAGTGCTTTCAGGAAATATATTACTGGATAACAACATCTGTGCTGCGATACGATGCAAGTGATGTTGGAAACACTGGTAAATATACCCTTCTTGAAAGATCTGCCCCAGGAACAATTCGCCCTGCTGGCGCCCCTATTCAAGCCCTTCGCTGCATCTCCTAAAACGGTGATTTTTGAACAAGGCGACCAAGCCGAGTATTTGTATCTCATTTCGAGCGGAACAGTTTCCATTCAATACAAGCCGTACGATGGGCCAAAGATCACCATCACCCATCTTCATGCCGGGGATGTTTTCGGCTGGTCCTCCGTTGTCGGCGGAGAAGCCTATACGTCGAGCGCGGTCAGTGAAGACTCGATGGAAGCCATTCGTATTCGCGGCGCAGAGTTACGAGAATTATGCAAGGAACACTACAGGGCAGGTTGTACGATTCTTGAGAAATTAGCCGAGGTAGTCTCGCCGCGCTGGAAGAATGCCAAGGATCAAGTCAGGGATATGCTGCAAAGCAGGCTAAATGCCCAAACATAAAGATGCCCCTGCTTACGTGCAGGGGCATCTTGTTTACAAAATTTATTGGCGGCGTACAAACCGATATATCAGCATTAACCCGGCCAGGATCAGAGCCGCGGGCCAGATGTAGTTAAGCGCGCCCGCAAAAGAAGTCCCAAGCAGCGCACCCATCACCAGCAGGATGATGCCGGGGATATAAGCCCATTGCATCGAAGCCAATACGGCCACCAGTAAAAAGGTAAAGCCAAGTCCAAGGAAAAAGAAAGCGCCTGTTTCTGGAACGCCATAAATTTCACTTAGCACAGACGTAACTCCAAGTGTCAGCAAAACGCCGCCGGGGATCAATGCCCACCAGCGTTCCTGCCGTGCAGTGAAATAAACTGCAAAGAAACCGAGTCCGAGGAAACCAAGGAAAAACAGGCCTGTCCAGTTTCCAAGGATGCCGGGCAAAATACTATCCGCGCCGATGCCAACCAACGCGAAACCGGGGATGGCGGCCCACCACTCGCCTCTCAAGTTATTGGCAAAACGATACAGGAAATAGGCCCCACCGGCCAGGAAAACCACGCCCCAGAAGAAATCGGACGCCCCGTGAAAAATGCCAAAGCGCTCCAACAACATCAATACGCCCAGCAAGATCAGCGCCGCGCCGATCAAAATACGAACATCAATACGTTTCATGGCTGCTCCTAATATATTCTTATGGAAGTTGCGCCGCCGTCCACTGTGACCTCGGCGCGGAATTTTGCTGTATCGTAATCTGCCGATTGATAGATGCCGCCCTCACGGCGCGGGAAACGAGTCTCATCAATGTTCAGCGAGCCAACGCTCTTCGTGCGGAAGCGCATCGCCACGCCTTCTGGGACGCGCAACTCAATGCTGGCCGCGCCCGCTTCGATATCCACTAACGCGTTCTCGACGCGTGCGGGCAAGGTCAGGTTGAGTCTGCTCGCGCCGCCATCGAACGAGAAATGTGTCACGCGCAGATCGGACAGATCAAGGTCGAGGCGGCTGGCCCCGGCCTGGATAGCGAGAGCCGTTGGAATGTCTGGATTGAGGCGATATTGCCAGACGCCGCCTTCCGGCCCGATGAACGGAAGAAAGCTCGGCCCCGCGTCAATCTTGACTTCAAGCTTGTCCTCGTTTAATCGGGAAGATAGATTCATCCCGGTGCCTGATGCGCCCGTCAAGAAATCACCGGCATTCGCG
>JAKBYW010000111.1:0-6397 GCA_021840275.1 Chloroflexota bacterium
GATCTGGGCGTCAAAGGCGGGTCGGACGCGCCGCCGAAGGGGGGATTCGTTTCACTGAGGCGGACGACTCCGCTGAGAGCGACCTGCCCCGACTGATCGTATTTGCGCCAGTCGGCGGGCGCGGAATTGCCGTCAGCGGGAATCCAGCCGCGATCAATGAGAACCGTTGTCCGATCCGAGAGATGAAGCGGCGTAATGAGATGGTATCCAAACTCGTTGCCATTAAATTGATTCCGAATGGCGACTTGGTTCTCAAAGTCGTACGTTCCACTTAAGCGAACAGCTCGCCATTCCATCTGGGTCAGATCGGCTTGCGCGGGCAGATCGAGCGGAGAATCAGCGCGCATGGCCATGACGTGCGCGTTAAAAACACGGCGTTCAGCGAGTCGGTCCAATTGCCAGATTCCAAGGCGAACGCAAACCAACGCTCCCAAAATGACCAGAAATGTGGCGACTATCCAACTGCGGCTGAACATTCTCCGAATAATCATACGGTATTCTTCTGAAGAGATGATAACTATTTGCCAGTCAACAGGAAGCTAACATCGGTTGCTATACTGTCCGGCTGCGTATCCGGCTGGAAGGTCTCGCGTATGTTTCCGGCCCGATCAATTACGTAGAGGAAAGTGGAGTGGGTTTCGCCGCCATTCTCAACAGTGACGCCATAGTCCTGCCAGGCTTTCTGCAATTCATCAGGCGTGCCGGTAAGACCAAGAAAGGTCGGATTAAACTTTGCCATGAAATCCTTCAGAGCCTGCTGCGTGTCGCGCGCCGGGTCTGTGCTGACCATAATAACCTGAACATCCTTCGACTTATTGCCAAGGATATCGAAAGCCTGTTTAATATGAGCCATGGTCAACGGGCACTCATCGGGACAATTAGTATAACCAAAATATAATAGAACCACCTTGCCTCGCTGATCGCTCAATGCAAAGGGTTTTCCGTTACTGTCAGTTAAATTGATTTCAGCTGTGGGAGCGGGCGGATTAATGATCGCACCGAGTAAGGAATGTTTTTGGGTCAGATAAATAACCGCAGTTGCCACCACGAGAATCCCAATAATTGTTGTTCCTATCCACAAAGTCTTGCGTTGCACAACGACCTCCAAATAGAAAATGCGGAAACTATCGCCGTCCGCCCGCATATTTTACTGCAATCTATTAAGTCAAAATGAAAAATCAATTGGTTTGTTTTTTCAGAGGCCAAACCAGTAAGCCATACAAGAGAATCAAAAAGAACATCGGAATGGCGGCTTCAAGAATCCCAACGATACGGGTGCTGGTATCGAGAGACGCGCGCACGTCCAGGCCAAAGTAATGGGTCGGCTCGAACGAACATTGAAAGGCGAGATTCCCTTCCTGGTCAAGCCGAAGACTTGCCGTGGAAGCAGACGGAATCCAGAGTGGGCCTAGTTGATGAGCAACAATGTCCTGATTGATAACTACAAGAGTGTCTCCCAGCACAAATCCCATGTCAGCCGGGATGCCAGGCGGCGACTCACCCTGTGCAATCCTTGAGGCGGTACCTGCCGGAATAGTTAATTCGATACGTTGGGGGGAACGGTCATATTGACGCAGCCACAAAAAAGAAATTTCACTCACAACAATACCAAACAACAATCCGAGCAGGGAAGCAATTAGTATGCGTTTGCGAAGCATTTTAATCCAGACCAGATTCCACTATTCTTTCAAAGTAACGCTGACAAAAACATCAACTATATTTTCGAATGCAGGACGGTTGGGAGTCTATCACCAGTTTTGATATTTCGCATCAAATCCATGAGCTTAACACTCACATCATTTGTCTTAAACCTATGATCAGTCCCCGCAACGTCAATCGCCGCTCTCAAATTTTCCATCTTTCATGAGTTGAGGGCGGCCGGTATGGGCCGCCCTCAACTTGTATAACAAAATGTATCAAAGTATCTTGCCGATCAGGTATAGCGCAGGGTAGAAAAAGATCCAAACCACATCGATGAAATGCCAATAGACAGTAGCCGCCTCAACGCCCCAATGCTTTTCGGGTGAGTAAAGACCGCGCGAACCGTTACGGAGAATGATAATAAGAAAGATCAGGCCGGTAATAACATGGAAGGCGTGCATGCCCGTCATCATGAAGAAGATGGCGCCCGCCGCACTCGCCGAAGGGGTAACGCCTTCCGCTATCGCAGACGGCCACTCTATCCCAAGCACTCCCGCCACGAACGCGAGGCCAAGTGCCAGCGTCAACGATGTAAACAGGGTGAAGTTTTTGCGATCACCATGTTCCATGGAGACTTCAGCCCGATTCATGCAGAACGAAGAGAGTAACAATACTGAGGTCACACCCAGGCCCAAGATTTGGTTAAGAGGCGGACGGGTCATTCCCAGCAAATAGAAGCGCGAGACCGCAAGGCCGCCAAAAACAAAGGAATCGGAGAGCAGAAAGAGCCAGAGTCCCAGCCTGCTCGTAGTCAGCTTATAAGCATAACTATGTTGATCAATATCTGGGTCTTCGGTTGCGCCAAGTTTATAGACATGCATGTAATAGTACAGAACCAGCCCAAACTTGACCAACGCAATTGTTACCAGCAAAGTTACCGAGCCAATCGCAATCGCCACAAAAAATTCAAGGGCGCTCAAAACAGCCAGGAAGACAAAGACAAGTACGCCCTGACGGAGCGCTTCGGATTTATTCAAATGTTCCATAATTTAATTCCTTCCGCCTGTTTTTTTCTCTGCGAATTTTACATAGACCGAATCAGCCAAACCGTAGTCGTACGGCTCACCTACGACTTCAAACGGCTGTTCATAATTGTGTGCGGGCATCGGTGAGGGGACTTGCCATTCGGGTGAGCGGGAATTCCACACATTACCGGTGGCAGGTTCGCCCTTTGTTATACTGCGGAAGAAATTGATAAAGAAGATCAACACTGAGAGAGCGATTATGAAAGCGGCAATGGTCATGACAAGGTGATAAGGATCAAAACCAAGGGAGGGGTCATAATCCGCGATGCGGCGGCGCATGCCAAGCAAACCGATGCGCATCATCAAGAGAGTTAAGACGATAAAAGACGGGGTCATCAACCAGAAATGAAGCCGGCCGAGAGCCTCGTTCATGCGACGCCCGGTTGCTTTTGGAAACCAAAAGTAGATCGCCGCAAAAAAAGGGAGAACGTACCCGCCGAATAACGTATCGTGGAAATGACCAACAATCCAGTATGTATCTTGCAGATGAAGGTCCGTTGCTACCGTCGCGTTCGGGGGACCGGATAAACCGCCCATCAAGAAAACAACGATGCCTCCCAACACAAAGAGAAAGGCTGTAGGATATGGACCTGTGACTTTTCCTCTCCAAATCGTTGCAACCCATGAGAAGAATTTAACCCCAGTGGGAACAGCAACAAGCAAAGTACTGTACATAAAGGGGACGCGCAGGTATTCGTTCATACCCGATGTATACATGTGGTGCGCCCAGACAAGGAAGCCTACCAATGCAATGCCGAGTGACGACATGGCGATCCAGCGATAACCAAACAACGGCTTGCGAACGAAGACCGGCAAAAGCTCAGAGATTATCCCGAGACCAGGCAAAATAAATACGTAAACTGCCGGATGCGAATAGAACCAGAAGAGATGCTGGAACAGGATAGGATCGCCGCCCTTGGCAGGATCGAAGAAGCCCATTCCAAACAAACGCTGGAACATAACCAACTGGAACGAAAGGCCGATTTCCTGCGTGGCAGTCAAGGCTATGATCGAAGTCGCAATCGCGGCCCAGACAAATATCGGCAGCCGGAAAGCGGTCATGCCTTTCGCGCGCATACGGAGCACAGTGGCTATCACGTTCAACGCGCTAAGAACGGATGACCAGCCCGCCACAATAACGCCGAGGAAGAACATCTGCATCCCAACAGGAGCGCGGACAGAGAGCGGCGGGTAGCCCGTCCAACCGGTATCAAAACCGCCCAACGCCATACTTGAGAGCAAAAGTATTGCAGCCGGAGGCGCAAGCCAATAGGAAAATGCGTTCAATCGTGGAAAGGCCATATCGTGTGCGCCGATAAGGAGAGGCACGATGTAGTTAATCACACCCGAGATTCCCAGCAAGATTCCTATAATCATTACTATCCCATGCAGGGACATTAAGGTGTTGTACCACTGCAAAGACAGGAACTGTAATCCATGCGAAGCCAACTCGGTGCGGAAGATAAGCGAAAATATGCCGCCGACTACCAGAAGCAACAGGGCGGCCATTGTATACTGAATACCAATCACCTTGTGGTCAAGCGAAATATTGATGAATTTTTCCCAACCATCCGGATCCTGGTGATTCTCATGGGTCTCTTCGCCTTTCGCCCATTTAAACCAATCGGTCAATACGCCACTCCCGCCGAGAAAGGAAAGCGCGCCGACTAATCCGCCAAACACCCAGGCAGGTTCGGTAAAGCCGAAAGTCGCAAAGGGCTTCAATCCCATCAGAACGCGTATCAACGTAACAAACGACGCACCCAATGCCCAACCGATAGCCTGCCAGAGAAGGCCATGCCACAGGGCAGATGAAAAGAATTTTTTCATGTATCCTCCACGATTAGACCTGGCAAGCCAGGTCTAAATTCATTTATTTCAGCGTCGCAATATAAGCGACAAGATCCTGAATCTGCACATCGGTCAAGTCAAATTTAGGCATCGGTGCAGCCGTCTCGAAGCCTTTGACGATCTTGGCACTTGGGTTGGAAATCGACTCAATCAAGTAAGCATCATTCGCCGTAACGGTTGTACCGTCTGAAAGAGTAACCTGCGAACCGTAAAGCCCCTGCCAGCTCGGCCCAATTAACTTACTGCCGTCAATTGTGTGGCAGCCTCGACAACCCAGGGATGTGGCAAGCTGTCCTCCGCGTCCTTCTGGTGTCTGCCCGGCAGAAGCAACGCTAGCTTTTTGCGCCGCAATCCAGGCATCGTAATCTGCCTGCGATGAAACAATTACTGGGGCGGTCATATATGAGTGCGATGCGCCGCATAATTCCGCACAACGAACCATATAATTGCCAATAAGAATTGGCGTGATGCGATAATCGGTCACGCGGCCCGGTAGAACATCCTGTTTGATGCGGAACTCTGGAACCCAAAACGAGTGAATAACATCGCCCGATTCCATTTTCAAAACGACCTGCTTGTTGACCGGCAAATGAAGTTCTTTGGAAGTAAATCCTTCGGGGTACGTAAATGACCAGGCCCATTGGATAGCTTTGACCTGAATCTCATTCGCGCTGGGATCTACAACATTGATTTCTCCCAAAGTATAAGCGCCGAGATAGGCAAAGACTAGCACCACAATGAGCGGGATGATCGTCCAGGTGATCTCAAGCGACGTATTGCCTTCAATATGCTCCGCATCCGTAGCATCCCCTTTTTTACGGCGGAAAACGACGAGGCTATACGCTATCGGAACGATGATGAGCGCCAACAAAAACGATATTACATCAATATCAAGATTCCACAGCCAATCCACAGGGATGGATTGGGCGCTGGCCTCAGCCGGCATTAGGTGCATATAGTTCAGCCCAACATAAGTCAGGGCGGCCACAAGAATGACCAGCACGCCGACAATTACAAAATGTCGCATATGCTCTCTCTCCTAAACTTTAGACTTGTGCACTTGCTTCTAGCACGCTTTCCCCTTGTTCCACGATACAACAAATAATCGCAAAACAAGGGGTGGTTATTCAATCCAAACTTATAAGGATAATTTCACAATCAGTAACGTCTTGCAATAAGGCCCTCGCGACCGTCACGCGAGATGCCTAATTTACCAAATTTCCTCAAATTTGTCACGCATATTTGGCATGTTGCTAAAACAAAAAGTCGCCGTTTTCGGCGACTTAACAACAAAACAGAGATCAAATTGCTTTCAATGCTGCAAGGACCTCCACGCTATGCTCGGCAGGACGGACATTTTCAAAGACACGCGCAATATTTCCTTTTGCATCAATCACAAAGGTTGTGCGAAGAACGCCTTCGTAAGACTTCCCCATGAATTTCTTCGGTCCCCAAACACCGTAGAGATCGCAAACTTTATGGCCTTCATCAGCTAAAAGCGGAAAAGGCAATTGGAATTTGTTTTTAAACTTTACGTGTGATTCCACCGAATCCGGGCTGACGCCTAAGATGGTCACACCGGCTTTTTGGTAAGCGGAATAATCGTCACGGAAATTACAGGCTTCTTTTGTGCAGCCGGGAGTATCGTCAGCGGGATAGAAATATAAGATAACGGGTTGCCCGCGAAAATCCAGGAGACGACGCGAGGTATTTGTATCATCAGGAAGATCGAAATCGGGAGCGGGAAGTCCAGTTGAAATCAGCATAATTGGGTATCCTTAGGCCGATATTATAACGGGAAATCGATCCGACACGCCAGA
>JAKBYW010000112.1:0-6379 GCA_021840275.1 Chloroflexota bacterium
CGGCGACGAAGTCACGTGGGCCAGCATCGGCAACGCCTCCACCGCCGAGGGCATGTTCTGGGAATCGGTTAATGCCATTGGCGTACTGCAGGCGCCCGCGGTCATCACGGTCTATGATGACGGCTATGGAATTTCCGTGCCAAATCAATTCCAAATGGTCAAGGAAAATATCGGCGCGATCCTGCAGGGCTTCCAGCGCGACCCATGTCCCGAGCCGGATTGTCAGCGCGGCTATGAACTCTTCAGCGTGCGCGGCTGGGATTATCCCGCGCTGCTCGAAACCTATCAGGCCGCGGCAGAAATTGCGCGCACGTATCACATCCCCTCGCTGGTGCATGTCACCGAAATGACACAACCTCAGGGGCATTCCACGTCAGGTAGTCACGAACGATATAAATCTGCAGAGCGACTCAAGTTCGAAGAAGAGTTCGATGGGTTGCGAAAGATGCGCACATGGATGATAGAGAACCGCGTCATTTCGGAACCGGAGCTGGTCGCCGTTGAAAAAGCGGATCAAAACGCTGTTGAGGGAATCCGCAAAACGGCATGGGATGCATTTCTCAATCCGATTCTCAAGGAGCGCGCACAGGTCATGGACATGCTCGATGAGATTGCGGGGTCTTCGAGTCACGCGTCCGAGTTGGAAAATGTCAAAGAACGGCTGGCCGCTCTCCCGTCGGTGACGAGGCGGGATATTCATGCGTCCGCCCACGAGGCTTTGCGAATCCTGCGCGACGAAGCGAATCCCTCCAAGCAAATTTTGGTCCAATGGAAAAATGAACAGGACGCCATCAACGAAGCGCGATATAGCTCACACATGTACAGCGATGGCGCGTTGAAGGTGAAAGAGATCAAGCCAGAATATTCTACATCGTCGCCAACGCTGATGGGCTTTGAAGTGATCAATGCGGCCTTCGATAAAATTTTAGCGCGCGACCCGCGCGTGATCGCGTTCGGCGAGGATGTTGGTTTTCTCGGCGATGTAAACCAGGGCTTCAAGGGTATGCAGGAAAAATATGGCGCGCTGCGCGTGACGGATACCGGCATCCGCGAAGCGACGATTTTGGGGCAGGCCATCGGCATGGCCATGCGCGGACTGAGGCCGATCGCTGAAATTCAATATCTCGATTATTTGTTGTATGCCCTGCAAATTATTTCCGATGATCTTGCGACTCTGAATTGGCGCACCGCTGGCGGACAAAAAGCGCCGGTCATCGTGCGCACGCGCGGACACAGGCTCGAAGGAATCTGGCACTCAGGTTCGATGCTGGCGGGCATCATCCATCTTGTGCGTGGCATGTACGTGCTGGTACCGCGCGACATGACGCACGCCGCCGGGTTTTACAACACGCTCATGAAGGCGGATGATCCCTCCATCATCGTTGAAGTGCTGAACGGGTATCGCGTCAAAGAACGCTTGCCGGATAATATCGGCGAATACACGTTGCCGCTGGGCGTGCCGGAAATTATTCGCGAGGGCCGCGACGTGACCGTTGTGACGTACGGCGCGTGCTGCCGAATCGCGTTGGATGCGGCGGAGAAATTATCAAAGGTTGGAATCGAGATTGAAGTGGTGGACGTGCAATCGCTTTTGCCTTTTGATATTCACGGAAAGATCGTCGAGTCGCTGAAAAAGACAAGCCACGTTTTATTCGTGGATGAAGATGTGCCGGGTGGAACATCCGCATATATGATGCAGGAAGTCATCGAAAAGCAAGGCGGATATTTCTGGCTCGATTCGCCTGCCAGAACTTTGCCTAGCAAAGCGCATCGTCCCGCGTATGGGAGTGACGGCGATTACTGGTCGAAGCCGAATGCAGAAACGATCTTCGACGCAGTATATGAAATGATGAATGAGGTCGATCCTGATTCGTTTCCAAAGATTTTTTAACCGCGAAGCACGCAAAGAGCACAAAGAAAAAGCATTTATCTTAGCGAGCTTTGCGCCCTTTGCGGTTCGATAAAAACCTGTGCTCTCTGCGGTGAAACTTAAGGAGAAATTATGGCAACAAAAGTTTTAGTTCCACGGCTCGGCGAAGGCGTTGACGAAGTGACCGTCACCAAATGGTTGAAGCAGGTCGGCGACTCGGTCAGCGAGTTGGAGCCTTTGCTCGAAGTCAACACCGACAAGGTGGACACGGAAATCCCATCACCTGCTTCGGGCGTGATTTTGAAAATTGAAATGCAGGAAGGACAGCCCGCCAAGGTCGGACAAATTCTGGCGTTCATTGGTAAGGCGGGAGAAAGTGTGGATGTGTCAAGTTCTCAAGTGTCAAGTGTCAAGTTGCCAAGTGCAAGTGCGCCGCAAGTTAAACAAAACCTGACGCCTGACACTTCACACGTGACACAAGATATAGGTTTCATTTCTCCCGTCGTTGCAAAAATCGCCGCCGAGCATGGAGTGAATTTATCACAGGTTTCCGGCACGGGTTTGAATGGGCGCATTACCAAGAACGATGTGCTGAACTTCGTTGAAAGTCAAAAGCGAAGCCCTGAGCCTGTCGAAGGGTCAAAAGTCGCAAGTCGCAACCTGCAACCTGCAAACCTGACACCTGACACCGGAACACATGACACCTTAATCAAACATTCGACCATCCGCAAGCAAATTGCCGAACACATGCTGATGAGCAAACATACTTCCCCGCATGTGCTGACCGTGATGGAAGCGGACATGAGCAAGGTCGTCACGCATCGCAATGCAAGCAAAGACATCTTTGCACGCGACGGAGTCAATCTCACGTTCACAGCCTATTTCATGGCGGCAATTGTCGCCGGATTGAAAGCTTATCCGATGACAAACTCCTCGTGGACGGATGAAGGCATTCTCGTTCACAAAGCCGTCAATATCGGCATGGCGACTTCGCTTGGCGAGGAAGGTTTGATCGTTCCGGTCATCAAGAATGCCGGTAATCTCTCGCTCCTAGCAATAGCGGGCGCGGTCAACGATCTGGCGAACCGCGCCCGCGGTAAGAAATTGCAACCCAACGATGTCAAAGGCGGGACGTTCACGCTGACCAATCACGGCATCAGCGGATCGCTGTTCGCATTTCCCGTCATCAATCAGCCTCAATGCGGAATCCTCGGCGTGGGCGCGATGCAGAAGCGCGCTATCGTCATCGACGACGCGATTGCCATCCGTCCGATGGTCTATCTCTCGTTTGTGTTCGATCATCGCATTCTGGATGGCGTGTCGGCGGATTGGTTTTTAGCAAAGATTAAAGAAACTCTGGAGAACTGGACATGACTGAACTTAACGACCGACCGCAAGTCCGCATTCACCCGCCTGTATTAACGTTGATTTACGTTGCCGCGGCCTTTCTTTTGAACTGGTTGATTCCGTTTCGAGGCGTAATTCCTCAACCTGTCACCTGGCTTGGTATCCTGCTCGTACTGATTGGATTAGCCTTTGCCCTTCTTGCTGTCAATCAATTCCGCACAGCACGCACCACGCTAGACCCGCATGGGTCGGTCAGCGCAATTGTAATGCAGGGACCGTATCGCTTCTCGCGCAATCCCATTTATCTTGGCTTTGTCTGTATGTTGATAGGCCTGCCGCTGGCCTTCGGATCGTATTGGGGGGCTGTGCTGAGTCCCGTGTTCGTGTTACTAATGAATACACTCGTCATTCAGCATGAAGAGTTCTACCTGGAAAAAAAGTTTGGCGAAACGTATGCCGACTACAAGTCCCGCGTGAGGCGCTGGCTGTAGAGTAAAATAAGGCGAGTTCAAAAGTCATTGAGGAGTAAACATGCCGGAAAATTTTGATGTGATTGTTATTGGCGCCGGTCCTGCCGGATACGTGGCTGCCATTCGTGCCGCGCAACTCAAACAAAAAGTCGCCATCGTTGACAAGCAGTGGCTGGGCGGCGTATGCTTGAACGTCGGTTGCATTCCGTCCAAGTCGCTGTTGAAGAATGCGGAAGTCGCGCACACTCTGCGCGAACGCGGCAAGGATTTTGGATTCTCGTTCGACAATTTAAAGTTGGATTACGGTGTGGCGGTCAAACGCTCACGACAGAATTCAGACAGGCTGACCAAAGGCGTCGGCTTTTTGATGAAGAAGAACAACATTGCCGTCTTCATGGGTGAAGCGCATCTTACCGGACCCAAAGCGTTGACCGTTAAAGATAAAGATGGCAAGCTGACGGAACTCATCGCCAAAAATATCATCGTCGCGACGGGCGCGAGCGCGGCCGTCCCCAGCGCATGGAAAGTGGATGGCGAAAAAGTCGTCACGTATCTCGAAGCTATCTTACAAGAGAAGCTTCCGAAATCGGTGATCGTGATCGGGTCCGGCGCGATCGGCGTGGAATTCGCAACGGTGTGGAGTTCATACGGCGTAGATGTTACCATTGTTGAGATGCTTCCGCGTTTGGTCCCGCTCGAAGATGAAGAAGTCTCGAAAGAACTCGAAAAAGAATTCAAGAAGCGCGGTATCAAATGCCTGGTCGGGAATAAAGTCGAAGCGGTCGAGGCGACCAAGACGGGCGTGAAGGTAACGGTGTCCGCTGACGGCAAGACAACGCCGCTGGAGGCCGAGCAGGCTTTGGTCGCGATCGGGTTCCGTCCCAATTCAAAAGGACTCGGACTCGAAGAAGTTGGCGTCAAGATCAGCGAGCGCGGCTTTGTCGAAGTCAATGAAAAAATGCAGACGAATGTGCCGAGCATTTATGCCATCGGTGATGTGACTGGAAAGTTGATGCTCGCGCATGTTGGCTCGGCGATGGGGATCATTGCCGCGGAAAATGTCGCGGGCGCAGAGACGATCACGCTCGATTACGAAATGATGCCGCGCGCCACGTATTGCCAGCCGCAGGTCGCGTCGTTCGGGCTGACCGAAGCGCAGGCGAAGGAGCGAGGTCACAACATCAAGATCGGACGTTTCCCGTTCCAAGCAAACGGCAAGGCGCTGGGACTCGGCGATTACGCGGGCTGGGTCAAGATCGTGATGGATGAAAAATATGGCGAGATACTTGGCGCACACATGATCGGCCCCGAAGTGACCGAGCTGCTGCCCGAACTCACGCTGGCGCACATGATGGAATTGACGCCGCACGAGATCGCGCGCAACGTCCACGCCCACCCGACGCTTTCAGAAGTTTTGATGGAAGCCGCGCACGGCGCAGAGGGAACGCCGATACATATTTAGCACGAAAGGCTTCGGAATTCTTTTTGAAAAAGGTGTAGAATTTGGGAGGGCATAATGCCTACAATTGTCATAGAAGGCTATAAATTTCGCTTCTATTCTTCGGACATTCATGAACCGCCTCACGTTCATGTCTTGCATGGTGAGAATGTCGCAAAGTTATGGCTTGTGCCAGTTTCAATGGAATTCAATCATGGATACAACCAACCCGAACTTAATCGTATTTTGAAATTGACTCGCCAGAATCAAGAAAAACTTCTGGAGGTCTGGAATGATTACTTCAACCAATAACGTGAATATTCAAGTCCAAGCAAAAAGCGTCCGCTTTGAAGGTAACATGCTGTATATTCTTCTTAGCGACGGACGCGAGATCAGCGTCCCAATTGATCAGATGGAATGGCTGAAATGGCTCGCCAAAGCCAGCAAAGAACAACGCTCCAAATGGACCATTGAGCCTGAAGGTTTTGCCATTTATTGGGAAGAGTTGGATGACGGCATTGAAATCGAACACTTGTTGAGCTTACAACCATTGGCATAGGAATCACCCATGATGGCCACGCGCACCCGACGCTTTCAGAAGTTTTGATGGAAGTGGCGCATGGTGCAGAAGGAATACCGATACATATTTAGAGAATAGAAAATGGATAATAAAACAAGCCCCGCAATTGCGGGGCTGTTAAGGCTACTGCGATCTTTATCTTCGCACTGGCAATCCTATTCTTCCTCTTTTTCGACCGAAGCAAACACGTCCCTGCTCTGGCGGATGTAAACGTTTTCAACGTCATTCCGGCTGAATAGGAAACTGCAATCTCCAGTTTTTATCTCCATACCGCGTATTGAAATCGGCAAGCTTTTGCTCATGTTCATCCACCCGATTCGCAAGGATCTCTCTGCGCGAAGACGGAGAAACCAGGTCTATTGTCAGGTATTTGAAAATCGCGTTGATCTCTGAGAATTCCAGGTCATGCGCGATCTGGTAGGCGTCATCCAAAGTTTTAATCTTGCTGAGGCACTCGCCTTCGACAGACGCCAAAGCGCGGTTGACACTGGCACTTATTGCGCTGCTTTCGGAAGAGCAAAGTTTTTCCTGTGGCAAGGCTTCGTAAACGACGCGCAATTCTCCCATGTGGCCGATCTCGTCCCTGCGCAGATCGCTCCAAAAATCAGACATCCCGGGAACGTGCGAAAATCGCTTCGTGAAGATTGCATACAAATCAGCGACTCTCTTTTCGA
>JAKBYW010000113.1:0-6377 GCA_021840275.1 Chloroflexota bacterium
ACTTTCTATATGGAATTGTAATTATTGCAGCCATCATCTTTTTCCGCTGGTTGACTCGCTATTTTCGGATTCGGGGCATAACCTTTGACCTGGTTTACTCAAAACCGACTTGGAAAGAAAGGGCATCCACGACAAAGCACCAGTTCAATTCGTTAGTTTCGATGAACTAAGAAAAGGAATGGGGAAAGGCGGTCAAGTAAACTGGATTGACCGTAAAGTAACAAACGCAAGCCAGCTTAGGCTTAAGCGAACAGGAAAGAAACTCAAACCAGTCAGCCAAGCGATTCTACGATACGGCACTTCAACTGTTTCCCCATTCTGGCATGTACAATAATTTGGGCAATGTGTATTTCGATCTCAAGGATTACATAGAAGCCGAAGATGCTTATCGTCAGGCGATTGCCAAAGACCCCAATGACGCCGCCGCATACTCCAATCTCGGCATACTGCTGCGGCTGAATGGTCGTATAGAGGATGTATTGCCTCTGCTGGAAAAAATGATCGAAATCAACCCCGAAGATTTCAATCCGTATCTTGCAATTGCCTCCATCAATAAGCAATTAGAAAAAGTTATGCCAACTGAGTGCATGGATAAAGCCCGCCAATTCATGCCGGATGACGATTGGTATAACCGAGCATGTCTGGAAAGCGTAGCGGGCAACATTGATAAGGCTTTTGATTACCTGAAAGAAGCGGCGCAATTGGAAAAGTTCGATCCAGGCTGGGCGCGGCAAGACCCCGATCTGCAATGGCTTGGCGATGATCCGCGCTTCAAGGGGCTGGTTAGCGAATAGCCCTGCCCCACCCGGCTTACGCCACCCTCCCAAAATACGACGATTTAAACTTTGAATGCACATACCAAGTTTTCATCGTCGGATTTGGGGAGGGCTGGGGAGGGGTTTTAATATCTTCCCCTTTTCAACATCACATCTGGATTCGGCAAATCATCCTCCCTCGCCGGAAACATCTGCACCGCGCAAGCCTTGAATTCAGGAATCAACGCTTGCGGGTCTAGCGCGTCGTTGGTTAATAAATTACCGGCGGCTTCGGCGAAATGCCACGGCAGGAATACCACGCCGACTGTTGTCTTTTCAGTGACGGTTGCGCGCACCACGATCTCACCGCGTCTGCTCTGAACCTTGACCGGGTCGCCGTTCCGGATGCCGTGCATTTCGGCGTCGGCGGGATTCATTTCGACGCGCGCTTCGGGATAGATCTCATTGAGCGCGGAGTTGCGAGTCATCGTGCCGCCGTGCCAGTGTTCGAGCAATCGTCCGGTGGTCAGGATGAATGGATATTCATCGTCGGCCTCTTCCATCACGGGGACATAATCGAGCGGCGTGAACTTGCCGCGTCCGCGTGGGAAAGTGCCTTTGAAGAGAGTCGGTGTGCCAAGATGATTCATATCCAGCACGGGATATTGCAGTCCGACCTTTTCGATGCGCTCGTAGGTGATGCCCGCATAATCCTTATTGACGCTCGCCATCTCGCGCAGGATCTGTTCGGGGTTGGAATAATCCCATTTAGCGGTAGCCCGCCCAAGCCGGGATTCGATGCGAGGCGCCAGATCACAGATGATCTGCCAGTCGGGCCGCGATTGTCCGCGTGGAGGTTGAGCCATCCGCACACGCTGCACGCGTCGGTCGGTGTTGGAGAATGTCCCATCTTTTTCGGCAAAGGGAGTGGCGGGCAGGAAGACATCCGCAAAGGCGCCGGACTCGTTGATGAAAATATCCTGGGCAACGAGGAATTCAAGCTGCTGCATATGCTTGCGCGTCTCGTTCAAATTCGGCTCGGACATCATCGGGTTCTCGCCCATGATGTAGAGCGCGCGCACGCCGCCTTCGTGTGCGTGACTCAAAATTTCGGTGGCGGTCAAACCGAGCTTGCGGCTCAAACCACCTGACTCGATATTCCAGGCCTGTTCCCATTTTGCGGCGTTGTCGTCATTGTCGACGCGCATGTAGCCGGGATAGTGAAAAGGCATTGCTCCCATGTCGCTGGCGCCCTGCACGTTGTTCTGTCCGCGCAAGGGATTAAGCCCCGTGCCATCGCGTCCGATGTGGCCTGTGAGGAATGCGAGATGAATTAACGCAAGCGCAGAGGCCGTGCCGTGCGAAAGTTGCGAGATACCCATGCCCCAATAAATGGCCCCGTTCTTTGCGTTGGCATACAGACGCGCCGCCTTACGAATATCTTCGGCGGGCACGCTGGATAACCTCTCGGCATATTCGGGCGTGAACTTTTCGAGCGAGGCCAGAAACTCAGTATAGCCTTCGGTGCGGTCGTTGATGAAATCATGATTGACGAGGTTCTCCTCGACCATCACATAAGCCATGGCCGTAAAGACAGGCACGTTCGTACCGGGTTTGAGCGGCAGCCACATCTCGGCGAAATCCACCAGATCAATGCGGCGCGGGTCAATCACGATCATCTTTGCACCATGCTTCTCGACGGCTTCCTTCATTTGAAGTGAAATGATTGGATGGTTCTCGCTGGTGTTCGAGCCAGTCACGATGAAGACATCATTTTGGATCACCTGCGAAGCCGTGTTACTCATAGCAGAAGAACCAACGGCTTGTTGGAGTGCAACGACTGAACCAGCATGACATAGACGCGTGCAGTGGTCAACGTTGTTGGTGCGGAAGATGGCGCGGAACATTTTTTGCAGCAGGTAATTGTCTTCGTTGGTGGCTTTGGCGCAGCAGTAGACCGCCATCGCATCCGCGCCGTCACGGTTGTAGATTTCAACAAGTTTATCGGCAACGATGGTGAGAGCGGCGTCCCAATCTGTTTCGACCCAATCGTAGTCGTGAGTCGGGAATTGGGATTCGGGAGTCGGGACTTTGCTTCCACGATTTACGAATTCCGAATCCCGATTCACGATTCCCGTTTTTCCTTCCAGCAAATATCGTCTGACTAATGGAGTTGTGATGCGCTTGGGATGATAGATGTAATCATAACCAAAGCGTCCTTTGACGCATAAGTTTCCGTGATTGACCGGCGAATCAAAAGGCGAGGTGACTTTGAAGATGAAATCATCCTTAACGTATAACTCCAAATTACAACCTACGCCGCAGTACGGACAGGTGGTGGTGACGATACGATCTGCTTTCATCTTCGTGCCTCCAAAACATTAAACCGTGAACACTAAAGCGTTTATTTTCTAATTTTACACTTTCTCTATTTGCACCGCGCTGACTTTATATTCCGGGATTTTCGCGACCGGGTCGACTGCGTCACCGGTCAAGGCGTTGGCGGGAGTCTCAACAAAATGGAAGGTCATAAAGACCATGCCGCGCGGCAGGCGATCCGTCAAACGGGCAAGACCGGTGACCGAACCGCGTCGGGATGAGACACGGATCCATTCGCCCGTGGAAATTCCAAGTCCTTCGCCATCGGCCTGGTTGATCTCGATCTCCCCTTGTGGTACAAGCTCATTCAATCCTTTCGAACGGCGGCTCATCGTGCCGCCATGCCAGTGTTGAAGGATGCGTCCGGTGTTAAGCACGAACGGATATTCTTCGTCGGGATTTTCCACCGGTTCGCGGAAAGTAAGCGGAGTAAACCGTCCGAGGCCGCGCGTAAATTTGTCGCGGTGCAGAATCGGGGTCCCGGGATGATCGAAAGTGGGACAGGGCCATTGAATCCCGCCTCGTTCCAGGCGCGCATAAGAGATGCCGGTCATTGTGGGAGTCAAACAAGCGATCTCGTCCCACGCCGCGGAGGCGTCCGCATAATTCCAATCCGTGACCGAATGAACCGCACTGGAAATTTTTTGCGTACTGCCAGCTTGACTCAAGTGTCGACCAAGATCGCAGATAATATCCAAATCACGCCGCGCCGCGCCACGTATCGGAAGAGCCGGATAAACGCGTTGGATACGCCGCTCGGTGTTGGTGTACGTGCCTTCCTTCTCCGCGAAACTCACACCCGGCAAAACCACATCCGCAAGTTGGGCAGTCTCGTTCAGGAAAATATCCTGAATGGCGATGAACTCCAGCGCCTTCAGCGCGGCTTCAACATGGTGCATGTTCGGATCGGAAAGGAAAGGGTTTTCACCGAGGATGTATAAAGCCTTCACGCGCCCATCCAGCGTACCATTCATCAACTCTGTGACGGTCAGCCCGGCTTTGGCCGGAAGCGGCGCGGATGTTTGCCAGGCCTGCTCAAACTTTGCGCGTACCGCCGCATCGGTCACGGACTGATAACCGGTCAGCACATTCGGCAGGCCGCCCATGTCACACGCGCCTTGAACATTATTCTGGCCGCGTAAAGGATTTACGCCGGTGCCGGGACGGCCAAAATTTCCACTGAGCAAAGCCAGATTGGCAAGCGCCTGCACATTGTCCACGCCATGAGACGATTGAGTAATTCCCATCGCCCAGAAAATAGCGGCGCTTCCCGCATGACTGTAGACTCGCGCAGCTTCGATGATCATATCCGCAGGGACGCCGGAAATATCTTCGGCCCATTGCGGCGTACATTCCTTTACGGCCTCATCCAGCGCGGAAAAATTTTCGGTGCGCGCTTCAATAAAATCCTGTCTCGTCCAATTCTCCGTGATGATGACGTGCGCCATCGCATTCAGCACGGCCACATCCGTACCGGAGCGCGGGCACAGATGCAGAATCGCAAAATCCGCCAGCTCGATCTCGCGTGGGTCGATCAGGATCAATTTTGCGCCATGTCTACGGACGGCGTTTTTCATTTCGAGGCTGATGACGGGATGCGCTTCGGTCGTGTTACTGCCGGTGACAAGCAGAACCTCAGCAAAATGAATATCGCCAATGGAATTGGTCATTGCACCCGAACCCAGTGTCGCGGCCAGACCGGCCACAGAACTGCTGTGTCAGAGACGCGCGCAGTGGTCAATGTTGTTGGTGCCAATGATCCCACGCGCGATCTTTTGTAATAAATAATTTTCTTCATTCGTGCATTTGGCGGACACAAGAAAGCCAATCGCGTCGGGACCGTATTGATCGCGGATGCCGCGCAAACGGTCGGCGGCATGGCTGAGGGCCTGATCCCATTCAGCAGGCTGAAGTTTGCCGTCCACGCGCATGAGCGGCTGCGTCAAGCGGTCTTTGGAATGCACAAAATCCACACCGAAGCGCCCCTTCACGCACAGGTTTCCGTGATTGACGGGCGCGTCAAATGGCGAGGTTACTTTGAAAATAGTATCGTCTTTGATATGCAAATGTAAATTGCATCCAACGCCACAGTAAGGGCAGGTGGTTGAAACAATACGGTCAGGCTTAATCATATGCAACTCCTAAGACAGCCACAGATGAACACAGATAAACACGGATTTTTCAATCTGCGTTCATCCGCGTTTATCTGCGGCACGTTTCCTTCTTCCAGTATTCATCACACTGATCTCCTGCGGACTCATCCCCTGCTCCAGCATGAACTCGCGCTTGGGCTTGAGCGCGCCTGTGGGACAAACACCAACGCATTGTCCGCATAGCACGCAGGTCGTTTCGGGAATAGTCTTGTCGAAGAAGGTGCCGATCTGCGTTTCAAAGCCGCGCCCGTCGAAGTTGATCGCGAATGTGTATTGTGCGTCCTCGGCGCAGACTTGAACACAGCGCCAACACAACAGGCATTTCGAATAATCGCGCACGTACATCGGGTTGTCATCCTTGACTTCCGACTCGCGGCGCTCGGCATCGGGAAAACGACGCGATGATGCGCCATACTCGTACAGCATGACCTGGATTTCGGGCGCGTCGGACAAGTCCATGGTAGAGGCGAGCATTTCCAAAATAGTTCGACGCGTTCGTACCACCTTCTCGCTTCTGGTCTGGACCTGCATGCCTTCCGCTGCCTTGACAACGCACGCCGGTTGAAGAAGCCTCTGCCCCTCGATCTCGACCACACAAATCCTGCACAGCGCGTTGGATGTGGTCGCTTCGTGGAAGCAGATGGTGGGAATATCAATGCCAATCTGTTGCGCGGCTTTCAATAAAGTTGAATCCCGCTCAACAGAGACTTGCTGCCCATCAATTGTCAGGTTTACGTTTTCAGTCATATTGCCTCTAAGCTATGTCATTGCGAGCGCCTTTTGCGAAGCAATCCCATGTTTGAATGTTACTTGAGATTACTTCGGTCGCTACACTCCCTCGTAACAACATTATTTTTTCTTTACCGAAGTCTTCTTTGCTTTTGGCTTGGAAGTCTTTGACTTCGCTGGTTTCTTTGGCGCGGTTTTCTTTTTAACTTCCGCTTTCTTCACGGCTTTCTTCGCTGTGTTCGTTTTGCGTTTTACGTTTTTCGCTGCGCTTTTCGCTTCCTTCTTCTTTCCTCCCTTCGAGACCTTCGGCAGGGCGGCGCTTTCATCTTTTTTCTTTGCCTTTGCAACTTTCAAACTTTCC
>JAKBYW010000114.1:0-6369 GCA_021840275.1 Chloroflexota bacterium
CCTCTCCTGCAGGAGAGGGGCTGGGGGTGAGGTCAAAAAAAGCCCAGGCAATCGCCCGGGCTTCTCGATACGTTATTGCTTACGGTATGCTCAATTGCTGTCCAACGCTCAATGCTGCGTTCACTGAAAGATTATTTGCTTGCCCAATCGCTTCTGGATATACGTCACCGTAATAACAGGCAATGCTGTAAAGAGTCTCAGAGGCGGAATTCACAGTATATGTATCAGGATGTGTGTGCAAAGCGGCCACGCCAGGGAATGTGCCAGTTTGAGGGATCGTCAATGTCAGACCGGGCATAAAGATGCTGCCGTCGCTTATATTGTTAAGCGCAAGCAAATCAGGAGGATTAAGATTGAAGCGGCGGGCGATGCAGTACGGGAATTCACCTTGTTGCAGTGTATAAGTGGCCGGGCGTCCGGATGGTACCACAATCGTAAGCGGCACTGCTGCCGTGGTCGCGCCGGGGACAACCGTGATCGGCGCGGGAGTGGTAACTACCAGCGGAATACCGGGCGTACCCAGGGTGGGGGTCAGTGGCGCCGCGGTCAGTGGCGCACTGCTGGTTCCAGTCAGGGCTGCAGCATCGGGCGTCCCCGGAGTTGTGGCTGTACCGCTTTCAGCGGCCATCGCAGTCTGTGTACCCAGGTCAGCTACAACTTGCATGGGGTCCTGGCCGGACGGAAAAGGCGACACAAACAAGCCGGTCGGGATTAAAGTCGGGGTTTCCAACGGCGTCTGAGAATATTGTTGCGTGCAGGCCGATACTAGAATGGCCCCAAGCAAGATAAGACTGGCCAGTCTCACGCTCATTTTCTTTTTCATAACGTCTCCTCTTGATATCCATCAAAAATTGATGGTAGCATATCCCGTTTAACGCGTCAAGCCGCGCGAGGAACAGAAAGTAAGGTAAGCGCTGGGTGTCGTCAGATCTGCAATGTGGCAGGTTGACAATCCGCCCACTTTACCAGTATAAGAAATGCCATGAAAAAGATCCTGCGCTTCATCCTTGGACTTGGGCTGGTCGCTGCCCTGTTGGGTTGCAACATCCCTTCGCCTGGTTCTCCACGCTTGCCTACCGTTACATCTACGCCCAGCATTCCTCCTTCTCCAATCGTTACGCTTACCCCAACCCTGTCTCCAACACCCACTCCAATCGTCCGAATCGAAAACGGTGACAAGTCCCTCTTCAACGGCGATACAGAAAACGCCTCATTGGAATATCGCGCGGCGTTCAAAGATTCGACCGACCCTGAAATCCAGGCCGCCGCGTTGTGGGGACTGGCCCGTGCCCAGGCCGTCGAAGGGCGCCATGTCGACACGCTGGCTACATTACAGCAACTGATCACAGGCTACCCGACATCCATTCAACTGGGTCACGCCTATTTCTTGCAGGGCCAAACTTATTTTCAGATGCAGCGTTATGGCGAGGCCGCTGCCGCGTACCAATCCTATCTCAACCTGAAACCCGGCGTGCTGGATTCCTATGTTCAGCAGTTGCGCGGGGACGCGTTGATCGCCGTCGGAAACTATCCCGACGCGCTGGCCGCTTACACGTCCGCGCAGGCCGCGCCGCATCTTGACGACGCGCAGGCGCTCCAGATCAAGATCGCACGGGCGCATGCCCAGACTGGCGATTACGCCACGGCCCTTTCGCTGTACGACACGATCACCACCAACACTACCAACGATTACACCCGCGCCCAAATGGATTACCTGACCGGCAAAGCATATCTTTCGCTCGATCAAAAAGATAACGCCTACAAAAGTTTTCTCCATGCTGTGGAAAATTATCCGCTCTCGTATTATTCCTATCTTGGGCTGGTGGAATTGGTCAACGCAAATGTCCAGGTCAGTTGGCTCGACCGCGGTCTGACGGATTATTTCGCCGGGCAATATGATGTGGCGCTGGTCGCGTTCGAGCATTACATCGATTCCAACCCCGCCGATAATGACGGGACGGTTTATTATTATCGTGCGTTATGTTTGGAAAAGCTTCAAAATTATCAGGGCGCGGTGGATGAATTCACATTCTTCATCCAACATTATTCCCCGCATTCCAAATGGGTGGATGCCTGGAATGAAAAAGCTAAAATCCAATGGGTTTATCTTAATCAGTATCCGGCCGCAGCGGATACCTTGCTCGCTTACGTGAAAGCCGCCCCCTCGTCCACGCAGGCGCCGGATGAATTGATGAGCGCGGCGCGCATCCTCGAGCGCGATGGCCGTTTCGATGATGCCGGCAAGGTATGGGAACGCGTCGCCAACGAATATCCCGGTAACGATCAAAGTCCCACGGCCGTCTTTTGGTCGGGCATCATGCAATATCGTCAGGCTGACTACAAGGCCGCGCTCACGCTTTTCCAGCGCAGCTTGGTCCTTTCACTCGCGCCCGAAGATAAAGCACGCGCCTATTTGTGGATCGGCAAATCCCAACAGAAACTCGGCAACACCAGCGAAACGCAGGCCGACTGGCAATTCGCGCAAAACGCCGACCCGGGCGGATATTACAGCGAGCGCACGCGTGACCTGTTGGCGGGCCGCCAGCCATTCAGCTCTCCATCCACGCCAAACTTGAATTTGGATATGAGCGCCGAACGTAAAGACGCCGACTCATGGGTACGGCTGACGTTTAACCTGCCCGCCGGAACAGACCTGACCGGACTCGGTTCGCTGGCTGCGGACCCGCGCGTGGTGCGCGGCGCCGAGCTTTGGTCCCTAGGCCAGTACGACGATGCGCGTTCCGAATTTGAAGACCTGCGCAACTCCGTCAGCGCCGACGCAGTATCCACCTACCGGCTTGCAAATTATTTGCTTGATCTGGGTTTGTATCGTTCAGGTATTTTCGCGGCGCGCCAGGTGCTGACACTGGCCGGTCTGAGCGACAGCACATCTTCGATGATGGCACCACCCTATTTCAGTCATGTCCGTTACGGTTTGTATTACAACGATCTAATTGTGCCCGCCGCGCAGAGCAACGGCCTTGATCCGCTCTTTGTGTTCAGCGTGGTGCGGCAGGAAAGTTTATTCGAAGGCTTTGTGAGTTCGACGGTAGGCGCGCGCGGCCTAATGCAGGTTCTCCCCGGCACAGGCGCTTCCATTGCCAGCGCGATCGGCTGGCCGCCTGAATTCGACCCTGAACAACTCTACAGTCCAAAGGTCAGCATTGTGTTGGGCACGCACTATCTTGCGTCGAACCGCGACTTGCTGGGCGGCGATCTGTACGGCGCGTTGGCCGCCTACAATGGCGGCCCCGGCAATGCACTTGAATGGGAAAAGCTCTCAGACAATGACCCCGATCTTTTGCTTGAGTCCATACGGTACGATGAGACGCGGCAATACATCCGAAACATTTACGAAATTTACGTGATTTACAGAAGACTTTACAGCTCCGTACAATAACTGACAATTCGCCAAAACAAAAAATCATCGAGCCATTTGACTGGCTCGATGATTTTTATTAACTCACCTTACACAACGACCCTTCATGGTCAATCAAGGTTCTTTTTCTCGCTGGGCGGGTCGCCCCGGCGGTACATTTGTATAAAAATGCGTACCATCAATTTGCGAGTTTGCGGATAAACTATTCCAAATGGGCGATAATGCGCTTATGCACTGTTTCCGCGTCCATATCGAGAACTGAAACCAATTTATCGCGTCCGGTCGCGCCCGCTACAATTTCAATGCGAGTCTTGGGCGTTCCCAACACATCGGACAAAAATTCAATCAGCTTTTCGTTCGCCTCTCCATCTACTGGCGGCGCCGAAAGATGGATCTTGACCGTGCCGTCGCTCATCACTTCCGCAATTTTGTTGCGGCTGGCGCGCGGTGTGACGCGCACCGCCAGAGCGGAACCTGTCTTTCCATCGTGCAGGTGGAAACTTCGCTTTGACATGGACTACCTCTTTGTTAATATGCCGATCAATATTTGGGAAGCAAACTGAATGATGATCATCAAGATCAATGGGCTGAAATCGAATGTGCCCATCGTCGGCATAACGCGGCGGATCGGATTCAGGAGAGGGTCAACAATTCGGTCAATCGCCTCGCGCAGCGGATGATAGGGCGGCAAGATCCATGAAAGAATGACTGACACAAACAGAAGCACCAGCAAGACGTTCGCGATCGCATTGATCAATTGCACCAAAACATAAGAACTCATCTAATCTCCGTATCCGGGTCTCGGACCTAAAATGGCTTGCCCAACTCGAACCAAAGTGGCGCCCTCTTCGACCGCGACTGCATAGTCTGCGCTGGTGCCCATGGAAAGTTCGCTCAACTCGATGTGCGGCGCTCGCTCGGACAGAAAATCCCGCAGGCGGCGTAAATGCTCAAAGTAAGGACGCGCCGCTGAGGGATCGAGAGCGAGAGGCGGCATCGTCATCAATCCGCGCACCTGCAAGTTTGGCAACGCGGCAATGGCATTGACATCCGCCAGCAAATCGGGCCAGCGAGATTCGGCAGACGCCGACCAGCCATGTTTGCTGTCTTCACCGCCGACGTTGAACTCGAGCAGGACGGGCAACTTACGTTTGAACTGTGCGGCAAAGCGGTCAACACGCTGGGCCAGCTTTAAACTATCGAGCGAATGGAAAAGAGCAAAATGTTCGGCCACCAATTGCGCCTTGCGGCTTTGAACATGACCGATCATGTGCCATTCTACTGCAAAATGCGGCGGGCTGAGCGCCAAAGCCTGGATTTTTTCGACGGCTTCCTCGGCATAATTTTCGCCGAGTATCTGCGCGCCCGCTTCAATGGCGGCCTGCACGACTTCGAGCGGCTGGGTCTTTGTAACCACCACCAGCCGAACAGACTCAGGCAGGCGATTCGATTTGCGCGCCGAGGCGGCGATGATATCGAGTGTCTTTTGATAACGTTCGCGGATGGAGGGGGCAAGAGAAGACATGAAATTTATTTTATGTTACATATCCAAAGCAGGAAAATAATCAAGTGTCATTGCGAGGAGGGTGTTTTTCCCAACGAAGCAATCTCCTTGTCAGAATCGGAGATTGCTTCGGGGCAAATAACGCCCCTCGCAATGACATTCTATATTACGCCAGCGCGATCAATGCGCCGAAGCGGCCGGTCTTGCCTTTTTCGGCGCGGTGCGAAAACCAATCGTCGAGATGGCAGGCGGTGCACAAGCCGGCGACTTCGATCTGTTCCACGCCGGATTTTTCCAACTGGATGCGGTTCGCGGCCCACAGATCGAGATACGTTTTGCCGTCACGCAACTCGATCAACCGCTTCGCATCCGGACCGAAGGCCTGCTTCACTTGCGAGATAACATCTGCGCCGATCTCATAATGATCCACGCCAATCGAGGGGCCAATGGCCGCCTGAATATCTTTTGGTTGTGAGCCATATTTTTCGCGCATGGCCTTCACAGTTGCAGCAGATGCGCCGCGTACAGTTCCCATCCAACCCGCGTGTGTGATGCCAGCCACACCTTTTTTGGGGTCGTGAAAAAGGATCGGGACGCAATCAGCGAAGCGCATGTAAAGCGTGACTTCGGGTTTGTCGGTCAGGATGATGTCGGCTTTATGGTGATCCAAATGCATGGGCCGCGGCTCGTCGGCGCAGACGGCATCAGCGGAGTGAACCTGCCAGACATCGAAGAGCGATTCAAGGGTCCGGCCCAGAGCGGCGAAGGAACGGGCGCGGTTCTCGCGCACGCGTTCCACATCATCCCCGACTGTTCCGCCAACGTTGAGCGAATCCCACGGAGAGGGGCTGACGCCTCCCTGCCGCGTGATGACCGCCTGTGTCAGCGTGCGCGGGAAAATGTCGAAACTAAAATATCGGATTCCGTTTTTGTTGAAAAAGGGCATATGTTGTCAACGCCATTGCGAGGAGATTGCTTCGGTCGCTACGCTCCCTCGCAATGACATCCTGTTTACGGTTTCGCCGCGGCAAATTTCTTGATGAAGAACTGGCGCGTCTCTTGCATTGATTCCTCGATGTTCGGATATGCAAACCAGGCAGTCATAAAGCCAAAGACGAAACCGGTGAACACACGCAGGAAGGGCGTGCTCTCACGATAGGGCAAGTACGCAGCCAGCCACGGCCAATTGAACTGGCTAAACAACTGCGAGAAACCATCAAGGCCAATTGGACCGAGACCGATCAAAATCCATAACGTCCAGTGAAGCGGCGGGAGTTTGCGTTTGGCCAACCCATAGATGAGACCAAAAATAAAAATGGCGCCATAGATGGCAATATCGCGCTCACACAAGGCCACCTTGAATCCAACGGCGGGATTACCGACAAATTGTCGCGCGCCCAAACGCGAAACACTGTAAGGATTGCTCAAATCCTGAAGGCCGGTAACTTGGTCGAAAGTTTTTATGCCTGTAAGTCCCGCTTCTTTC
>JAKBYW010000115.1:0-6317 GCA_021840275.1 Chloroflexota bacterium
CTCGCGTTCGTATGGACCGGGCCGCTATGATCTGTCTTATGAAGAAAGCGGCCATGATTATCCCATCGGCTACGTGCGCTGGACGGAAGGAAGAAATCTTGAGTCGGTTGTTGAGTTGATGGGGAATGGCAAGTTGAAAGTCGCTCCGTTGATCTCGCATCGTTTTCCGATTGAAAAAGCGGCGACGGCGTATGAGGTAATCACTGGCAAAAGGAAAGAGCCGTTTTTGGGAATTCTGCTTACTTATCCCGAAGCCGTTGAAAAGTTGGAAAAGCCTGCCCTGAGCCTGTCGAAGGGTTCGAAGGTTGTCAGGTTCAATGTTAAAATCTTTAAACCTGCAACCTGTAAACTGGGTGTGTTGGGTGCTGGACTTTACGCAAACGCCACGCTTCTGCCGCTCATGAAAGATAACAAAGATATCGAACTGGTCGGCATCGCATCCTCGGGCGGAGTGCACGCGCAGCACTCCGGAAAAAAGTTTGGATTCCAATATGCAGCTTCATCCGATGATGAAATCATCAACGATCCAAACATCAACACGGTTGCCATTCTGACCCGCCACGATTCGCATGCAGATTTGAGTGTCAAAGCCTTGAAGACTGGGAAGAATGTGTTCGTGGAAAAACCGCTGGCGATCAATAGCTCCCAGCTTTTAGCAATTAGCAAACAGCTAAAAGCTAACAGCCAATCGCTATTAACCGTCGGTTTCAATCGAAGATTTTCCCCTCTCGCCCAATCTCTTTCATCTTTCCTCTTTCATCGAACAGAGCCTCTTCACGCGCATTACCGAATCAATGCCGGCTACATTCCGCTCAATCACTGGACTCAAGACCCAACCATCGGCGGCGGACGGATCATCGGTGAGGGGTGTCACTTTATTGACCTCATTACTTTTCTGGTTGGCACGGCTCCGGTTAGTGTCACAGCTCATGCTTTGCCAGACGATGGCAAATACCGCGAAGACAACGTCAGCATGACTTTCACTTTCCCCGATGGTTCCATCGGCGTGGTGGATTATCTCGCCAACGGCGACAAATCCTTCCCCAAAGAACGCGTCGAGGTGTTCTGCGGTAGTAGGATCGCTGTGCTGGATGATTTCCGCGCGTTGGAGATGGTCGAAAATGGAAATCGTAAAACAATCAAAGGCGCGCAGGATAAAGGCTGGAAGAATGAAATGACCGCCTTTGCCCGGGCCATTCGCGAAGGGGGTGAGCCGCCAATTCCCTACGAGCAGTTGATTGGCGTGGCAAAGTCCACGTTTGCGGCGGTGGAGTCGTTGAGAAGTAATAGCACAATCTCAATAAAATGAAACATACCCGTACCTGAACTTGCTTAAGTTGTAGGGCAGAGATAAGACGGACGGATGCCGACATCAGTCAGATGTTGTATGTCAGCGAGCAAACGATCCGGTGCACGCGCCTGCGCTATGAGGTGGACCCTGGAACAGTTGATGAGAAACTGATAGGAATAAAGATCTCGATGTATAAAAAAATTCTTGCCTATGAAAATACTCCTATCATCATACTGCTCCTCTTGTGTCTGGTCATAGGAGTTTTCACTGCCAAGGATTACGGCGAAAGCTGGGATGAATCCCTGATCTTTGATTACGCTCACTATTCCATTCAGGCGTATCAATATATATTGCATCCACAGGAATTACAGCCATTTGTCAGAGACCTTGATTATTATGGACCGGCCTACTTCGTGCTGGCTGATATTTCTTCCAGGCTGATCAATCAGTTGGAACCTTCCTCGTCAATCATCACGGCCAGACATTTTGTTTATTTTTGCACATTTCTGGCAGGTGTCCTGGTTTTGTATTTGTTATCGAAACGCTGGATGGGCAGGTGGGCGGCATTTGGGGCCGCTCTCTTGTTTGCAACTCAGCCGTTGATCTGGGGACATTCTTTTATTAACCCCAAAGATACTCCCTTTATGGTATTTTTCCTGACCAGTGTATATTTAGGCTTTCAGATGATGGATGCCTCTCCGGGTTCCAAATGGAAATGGCTCATTCCGGCCGGGATTATCTTGGGGTTGACGATTTCCGTGCGGGTGATCGGGCCATTGGCGGGGCTTTTGGTTTTTTTGTATGCCATATTAAAAGTTCCTCGAAAAACAATGACCACCATTCCGTATTATTTCCTGATCGCAGGGATCACCACATATTTGACCTGGCCATATTTATGGAAAGCGCCTATAGCCAACCTTTTTGAGAGTCTAAAAGTCATGTCCCGTTTTCCATATGACGGCCAGGTTTTATTTATGGGGAAGTTGTATTCGGCGAATCAATTGCCTCGGGCATATTTCCCCACGTTGCTTGGTTTACAATTGACTGAACCTGCAATGATACTTATTGCGATTGGTTTCGCGGTTTCCTTGTGGCTTTTCATCAAGGGCAAAAACAGGGAACTGATGCTGTTGTTTGCGGGATGGTTCCTGGCCCCTGCTGTTTGGATCGTGCTGTCGCGCAGTGCTTTATACGATAATGCCCGTCAGCTGTTATTTCTTTGGCCCCCGCTTTTTATGCTGGCTGGTATAGGCATCGACCAATTGATGACCATTGTAAAACTCCCAATGTTGACGACAGCCTTATTGATTGTCATAGTCTTGCCAGGGATTTATGCTTGCACTCAACTTCATCCGTATGAGTACATATATTACAACAGCCTGATCGGTGGCGTCCGGGGAGCATATCGTAAATTTGAATTGGATTACTGGAACACATCTATTAAGGAATCTATGGAATATCTTAATGAGAATGCGGCGCAGGGCTCAACGGTAATGATTATCGGTAATAAGCAGGCTGCCATACAGTATGCCAGACCTGACTTTTCAATTGTTTATACTTTCAAAACAACTAAACCCGAGCACCAATTCTACTATTTGCTTTCTTCAACGTACGGCAATCAGGACCTGTATCATTGTGATAGCTCTAAAATTGTTTTTGCGGTTGAAAGGGACGGCGGTATTCTTTCTTATGTAAAAACAATAATTTCCGGGCAAACCTGCAACTAAGGATTTTTGTGTGTTAAAAAGACCACAAGCATTCCAGCAAATTCATATAATCATCCTGATGGTCGTTGCGCTAATTGTCGGCCTGTTCATCCTCAGGCACTACGGCGAATCATGGGACGAACTGCAATTCTTCAAATATGCCGACAACGCCATCAAATCTTATTCCACGTGGCCGGCCACTGGTGACATTCCGCTCACGGGCAACACCTACGATAACTACGGACCAGCCTACGTCATCGCGGTTGATTTCGGCGCGCGCCTGCTCACGCATATCCTGCCCTTCACCACTTCCGACACGCGCCACCTGCTTTACTTCATCACATATCTCATCGGCATCTGGGCATTTTATGCACTCGCCAAACGCTGGCTGAGTGAAATCCCGGCGATTGGTGCGACGCTACTTTTTGCGACGCAACCGCTCTTGTGGGGTCATGCCTTCATCAGCCCGAAGGATATTCCCTTCCTGACCTTCTTTTTGTTGAGTCTTGAATTTGGATTCAGGATGGTTGATAACTTACCGGATTCGCCTCGACCCAAGCGGACTCTCCTCGTTCTGACCGCCCTCTGGCTGGCCACCATTTTCGGGCTTTTTATTGCCACCCCATTCATCCACACGTGGATTGACAGCCTCGTCCGCGCGGCGGCATCAGGTCAGACAAATATTATTTCAGCGATTGCTTCTGACATTCACAAAGTCAAGCCTGAAATTTATATTCAAAAATATTTTGTTTACTTTCTCTGGGCGCGTTCTTTCTCCTTTCTCCTTTTCACCCTCATCATTTTTGGGCTCTGGCGCAAAATCCCATTTACTTTTCCCTTTTTATTCGCTATCCTGCCCGCCGCGATTCTTCTCGGCGTCACCACTTCCACCCGCGTGCTCGGACCATTTATTGCGTTATTCGTTGTTTATTACGCTTTCCGTAAACATGGCAAAAAAGCAATCCCCGCTCTGATCGTTTATACCGTGATTGCACTCTTCGCCGCATATTTGACCTGGCCTTATCTCTGGCTTGACCCGATTGGGCATTTCATTGAAAGTGTGCGTGTGATGTCAGCGTATCCATGGAAGGGGCAGGTGCTCTTCAACGGCGTGGATTATCCTTCCACGGGATTGCCTGCTTCCTTTTTGCCCGTCCTGCTGGGGATTCAGTTAACGGAACCGGTCTGGTTTTTGTTCACTGCTGGTTTGGCGGTGACCGTTTACGGATCTATGAAGAAGCGCATGGAATCGCGCGCTTTGCTGGCGTTGACTCTCGTCTGGTTCGTCCTGCCGCTGGTCGGATTCATTGCCACGCGTTCGCCGTTGTACGATAACTTCCGCCAGATTTTCTTCATCCTGCCCCCGGTTTTTCTGATGGCCGGAGCCGTGTTTGAAAAAATCAAAAAGCCTGCGTTGCAGATCGCGCTAATTGTTTTGTGCGTTTTGCCTGGTGTCATTGACAGCGTGAGACTTCATCCGTACGAATATATCTATTACAATCGTTTTGTCGGCGGTGAGCAGGGAGCGTTTAGAAAATTCGAGATGGATTATTGGGGCACGTCTTATCGCGACGCGGCAGGCTGGCTGAACGCCAACGCGCCTGCGAATGCGACCGTTTGGGTCGAAGGCCCGGCGCATTTGCTGGGTTTATACCTGCGGCCCGATTTGAAACTCTATTCGACCTACGAGGCAAAGCGCGCCGATCATTATGATTATATCGTGGCGCTGACCCGCTATAATTTGGACCTGATTTCCTATCCCGATGCAAAAGTGATTCACACGATTGAACGAGACAATGCCCTGTTGACTGTTATCAAACAACCTTGAGGAAAAGATGAATTTACTGGAAAGACTTCCGACTGAAACCATTCTCGCCGATGGCGCCATGGGAACCATGCTGCATAGCCGCGGCGTGAGTTTTGATAAATGCTTTGATGAACTCAACCTGACCAATCCCGCCGCAGTTGTCGACCTTCATCGCGAATATATCGAAGCGGGCGCGCAATTGATCCTGACCAACACCTTCGGCGCCAATCGGTTCAAGCTTGGCAAACATGGCCTCGATAAAAATATTGTCGAGATCAACAAGGCGGGTTGCGAATTGGCCAGACGCGCGGTGGCTGCCTCATTCAAGGATGTTTTGGTGGCTGGCGATATCGGCCCGCTGGGCGTGCGCATTGCGCCGTTCGGACGCGTCCAACCTGAGCAGGCACGCGCCGCCTTCGCCGAGCAGATCAGCGCATTGTGCGAAGCAGGCGCCGATTTGATCGTGATCGAAACGATGAGCGATCTGTATGAAATTCAGGAAGCCATCAAGGCCGAAAAACAAAATTGCACATTGCCGGTGGTCGCTTCCGTCACTTTTACGCGCGATGACCGCACGCTGCTCGGCGATGACCCGCTGAAGGTTGCGCGCACGCTCGATGAAGCGGGCGCGGATGTGATCGGCGTGAACTGTTCCGGCGGCCCGGCGCAATTGCTCCGCATTCTCAAACAAATGCGCCAGGCAGTGCCCAATGGAAAATTCTGGGTCAAGCCCAACGCGGGTTGGCCCGAACAAGTCGGCGGGCGCATCATGTATCCGGCCGATCCCGATTACTTCGGCGATTACGCGCTTTCATTCCGCGAAGCCGGTGCGTGCATTGTTGGCGGATGCTGCGGCACCACGCCTCAACACATCGCGGCCATGCGTAAAGCACTCGATACTTCGCCAGCCATCAATCCTTCGCACGTCACAACTCTTCCCACTGAAGAGATTATTGAAACCGCGCAGGAGCAGCCCACACAGTTTGCGCAAAAACTCGCGTTAGGAAAATTTGCTGTCTCGGTCGAGATGGATCCGCCGCGCGGCCTTTCGACTCATAAACTGCTGGCGGGCGCATCGCTTTTGGCTGAAGCGGGCGCAGACGTGATTAACGTGGCTGATAGCCCGATGGCGCGCATGCGGATGTCTGCATGGGCGGTATGTGACGTTGTCCAGCGCCGCGTGAACATTGAATCCACGCTTCACTTCCCGACCCGTGGCCGGAATCTGCTGCGAGTGCAGGGCGACCTGCTGGCGGCTCACGCGCTCGGCATCCGCAACGTGTTCGTCGTGATGGGCGACCCGACCGCCATCGGCGATTATCCCGAAGCAATGGACAACTATGATCTCGTTCCCTCGGGTTTGATCAAACTCATCAAACAAGGCTTCAATGAAGGCGTCGATCATTCCGGAACAAGCATCGGCCAGCCGACGAATTTCTTCGTCGGCGCGGCGCTCAATCTTTGTCCGCCCGATGCCGATAATGAAATGAAAAATCTCCAGCGCAAGGTCAAG
>JAKBYW010000116.1:0-6290 GCA_021840275.1 Chloroflexota bacterium
AGGGCAAGGCCCGGAAATAAGGCGACAAGGTTGCTCATTTCAGTGCGAAAACCGATCAAAGGCGTTGCAGCCAACGTAAGACACGCGACCCAGATGAAGCGGCGGAAGTTTGCGTGATGCGCTTTATACCATTCATAGAAAAGCACAACGACCGTCACGGTGGTCACGATCTGCGTCAGGCGCGTCCCGTAATCGGGCCACAGACGAGCGAAGATGGCAGCAGTTGTTATACCGAAATCCGAGCGGATGATAGCGAGCAGGGCCGTCAGCATCGGAAAGATCCAATTGCCGCCCGGATAGACCAGGAATGAAATGGACAGCAAGACAAAGAGCGTCATGCCAAACCCGGCAAGGACGCGCCAGCGCTTCTCGGAAAAAATCCGCCAGAAGATGAGCAGCAGGAAGAGGGAACCGATTTCCCATTTGAATAAAGTAAAGACAAGCAATGCGCCAGCCAGTTCATCCTGTTCGGAATAATACGTCCAGAGAATTCCAAAATAGAGCAACGCCAAAACAGCGGCGGGGCTTCCCTCAAACATGGACACTGCTGAATAAAACGAAAAAATCGAAAGTAGAAAAAAGACGATCAGGAAAGGCCGACGCGGCTCCCACTCGATCAAGCGCAGACTTAACCAGGCTGTGGCGAGCAAAGCCGCCTCAGAAATAAACATCCACAGACCGCGCGCAATCGCCGGGTCCGAAATCAAAGCCAGAGGAAAGTAAACAGGCAAAAGAAAAAAAGGCATGGTCAAAATATATGGATTCTCGCCGGCCTGCGCAACGCGTCCATACACCAACTGTTGAACTTGACCGGCGATCATGCCGCTATATGGCTCGATGTGATCGAAGAGGAATCCGCTCGAAGCTTTCCACGCGACGAAGAAACCGCCTCCGCCCGGGACGATGCGGCCGAGTCCGATATTGGCGCCAATCAGCACACTGACAACGATTAGCGCCACCAGACCGAGCAAACTCAGTAACTCGATCTCACGCGCGGTTAATCCGGGTTTCTTATTGAATTTCATTCCCCCGCCTATAACATAATGTTCTTGTCATTACGAGGGGTGTTTCGGGCGTTCTTCCCCCGTTCCGAAGCAATCCCATAACATCCCCGCAGGAGATTGATGCTTCGGTTGGGTCTCGATACAGCGGCGGCGGTTGAGTAGCGTTCTGTGCGTATCGAAACCCGCCGCTTACTCGACCATCAGCGCTCGCTTCGCTCGCAATGACATAAGCTTCAAGACACATGCGCCAAATATACCCTACCTGCTGGCATAGGGCAAATAAGGGAGTGTCCAAATCGAACTTGGATACTCCCCCCCCCAATAGATCTTGGCAGCTCAAGCCCTGAAATTCGTTATCATGGCCGGCAGGTTATGCACAAAGACAATTACAAGGGCCAAGAAGATCAGCCAGTACACAAAATGGCTTTTTGCCCTGAGCGTTTCAAGAAATCCGGCTGCAGGAAATAACAGTGCAATGAAGAATTGAATAACGTATGAGGCTTTGATGACCGAGGCATCGGCTGGATAGTAGCTTATTACAAACCACATAAACCCGGCCAATGAGGTTACGGCAATCAGAGTTATCAAAGCTAGTGAAAGGTCCTCAGGCGTAAGGGCAATATTTCGTCTGAATAATTGTAGTATTCCCCACACCATCCCAAGCACTAACAGGGCGCTTGGGATGACAGAAAATAAATTCACCTGCCCCAAATAAGGCACAACGGTTGCGGAGTTATCTGCATAGCCGAGGATCTGTTGATGGTAGGTAAAGAATCCCCAATAGTCTCCCCAGACATCAGAGTAAAAGAGCGGAAAAAAGCCTTTATCAAATTTTGGACGTACAGGCGCTTTGAATATCTGGAGATCCTTCAAACCACTGGTAGTGAAGAAACCAGGCGGCAAATCAGCCAGCGCGAATCCCTGCGGCTCGATATTGAACGCTGTAACGGATCCATAAGTGAGATAAAGGTGCATGTAGAACCATCCGCCCACCGCGGCGCTGATCACAAAGCTGACGGCTATCATTTTGGCATAATTTATAGCTGCGATCCGATTCCAGAAAAAGACCAGAATGAGAAGCAGAAAGATCGCCGGCAAAAGGAAGAAGCCCCATTGACGGCTTAGGACAAGGAGACCAAGGGAGACACCAAGAAGCAGTGAATATTTAATATTAAAAGACCCAGTCCTGAGGATTTGATTCAGAAAATAAATGGAGAGTGCCGCAAAAAAAACGACGTAAGGTTCCGCTCGAACCTGTGAGAACGTTTTATAGTAGACGGTCAACAGAGTCAGGAACAACAGAACTGACCTCTTGAAAAACCGATTCCCAGGTCTGACCTGTTCCGAAATCATAAGCAAGAGCAAAGTGGTTCCCAGTGAGAGGAGAAAATTGAGAGCCTGAGCGAATTTTCCGTCGTATGTACGACACGCCCAGATCACAGAAATCCCATAGAGGTTATCGGGAGTGCCAGGAACGACCCGGTTACAGATACCGTCATAGACGGATGGAAGAAAATAAGGCAGGGGAGGGAAAAAAACTCGTTGGAATCGCCCGGTGCGGGTAATCTGTGGAGCAGGATCTGAATGTAGTTTATATTTCCGGTGACGTCATACCCAATTTTCGGATGATGCAAAATCGAATTAGTGAGAACAAGTATGTTCATGATACAAAAAAGAACGATCAAGCCAATATCTAATTTACCTTTATAGCTGAAAGGCGTTCTTATTTTATTGAACCAAGTATCCTGGCCCATTTTTTCGAATCCTCCGAACAGAGATGTATGCACTGAGAAATTCCCCGAATCCTACCACTTGAGAAAAAATGGTTCGCTCTTTTTCTCTCCGGCCTTGTTGTTGGCCGCTCAACCCGTCAACACCGGCGCCGCGCCTGGGAAAATCTGATAATCCAAATCCGTCAGCCAGCTGCCGAAGAGTTCGCCATCAGTGTGGGCGGGAGAAGGCTTATCGAGATGAACACTCAAACGCGTGCAATGGATTTCGCGCATGCCATCCATTTCGATGTAACTGCCTTCGCCTTCCTTGAAGGCGCGCGGCAAAGCGCCAAACAATCCAAGCCGCGTGCCGCGATAACCGAAAGCCAGAGTCAATTTTCCATCAAACGGATCGGCGTGAGGGGTCATGAAAAATCCGCCGGTGCGACGGCCATTCCCGATCGAGACCAGCGAAAGCGGGCCGCTGTAATCGCCGCCATCCCATTTTAGGTCGCCCCTCCATTCCGGTTTATCCATGATGGCCCACACCGCCGCGACGAGATAACGCGCGATGCCTTTAATCCAGTGAATGCGCTCGTGTTTGGTGGTGACATAAGGTTCAAGGCACAAGCCGGAGTTATTGATAAATAATCTTTCGTTGCATTTGCCAAGATCGACCGATTTTGTTTTTCCTGCTGCAATCGCTTTGGCAGCTTCATTCAAATCGAGCGGAAGGCCGAGCGCAAAGACAAAGTCATTGGCCGAACCCAGCGGCAGAATTCCAAGCGTGGCAGGGAGTTTCGATTTGCCATCCCAACTGCAGGCAATGCCGTTGACGACTTCGCCAATCGAGCCGTCACCGCCCGCGACAATAATGGTGGTAAAGCCTTGTTTAACGGCATCCGCTGCCAGGTCCACGAGATGATCGGCGCGCTCGGAAACAGACAAGTCAAAGTCCACGCCCGCATTTTTGAGGGCGGCGTCCGCTGCGGGCCAGCGCGCCCGCGCGTTCCAGCGGTTTGAACAAGGGTTGAGCAAAACTTTTGTTTTCATCGGCCCTCCACTAAATGGTCGTAGTCAATTTTACTTGAATTCCATTCCTTGAATTGCGAAAGCAGGACTGCGATAAAAATCAACGTACAGCCAAAAATTTGAATCACGACGAGCTTTTCATTCAACAACAACCAGCCGGAGATGACCGAGAAAACAGATTCGAGACTCAAGATCAGGGCGGCGTCGGCGGGCGGCGTATGTCGCTGTGCCCAAATTTGAAGTGTGTAACACAGGCCAAGCGAGAAGAAAGCCGTGTATGCAATCGCGCCGAGCAACGGCAAATTGAACGACATGGACTTTTCAACGAAGACGCCGAGGCCCAAATTCAAGATCCCACACACAAAAAGCTGGCCAACAGAAAAAGACATGGACTCAAACTTCAACGCGAATTTACCAAGCACGATGACGTGGAACGTCCAGAACAATGCGCCGGCGAGTTCCAGCGCATCTCCCGCCCGGACCTCGAAGCGGCCGCCCGTTGAAAGGAGAAATGCCCCCGCCCCGGCCAATGCCACCGCAACGACCGAAAACCAATGCGGCCTCTCGCGCCAAAAGACAAATAATGCAAACGGAACCAGCACGACATACAAGCCCGTGATGAAGCCTGCATTCCCAGCGGTGGTGTATACCATGCCTGCTTGTTGCAGTGCGCTGCCGATGAATAATAAAAATCCGGCAACCAGCATCCATTTGTATTGATCGTTGGAAATTTTATTGACCGGGTTGGAAGACCGATTTGCGCCCAAGGCGACTGGTAAAACCACCAGACCAGCGAGCAAATATCGAGCGGCATTGAAAAGATAAACACTGCCCATTTGCCCGGCCACGCGCTGTGCGACAAACGCCGAACCCCAGATGACTGAAACAAGAAGAAGCGTTAAATCTGCTTTGAGGCGCATGAGGGTATCAGGTGCTCCCGTGTCAGGTTTCAGACTAAAAGGGAAAGATGAAAGGGAGAATTTTCGAGTGATACAATTGTCCCTGCTCACTTTGGAATGCGCCAATCATAGCACAGGATGATACGTACGGCTGCGAATCAAGCAGTAATAACATTTGAACTTTGTTATCCAATTAGCTTTATTGAATTATCTTTCTACGATAAAGTAAACACGATGAGGAAACTTGGTTATACACAATTGTTGAGATTCATCTTCATTCGCAGGCATCGCTATAGCGGATGGTACCGTGCATATTCTTTATACATCGCCCTAATTTTAAGAAGTTATGTAACAAAAGTCGAAATGACAACTCCTCACGAAGACATGGCAGGTCTTTTGTGAGAATTGACCAAGCAGATGAGATTTTGAAATCGCTCGGGCGGGGGATAAATCCCCGCCTCAGTTCATGAAAGTCGGATAAATCCGACTCATTCATCAGCCCGAAGGGCTTCCACGCACTGAGGTAGGATTTTAATCCGCACCGCGCGTCAAGTTGCCATCGCCGCCGGTGCTTCGGGTGATATGATCGAGAAGGTCGCCGCGCAGATGGTGGCGGAAAAAGTTGTGAGAATTGATCGAGCGGAAGAGATTTTGAAAGGAATGAAGGCGTAAGCTTTCCGTGCCATATCGCCGGCGTTATAATATTTTTATCAACCATTAAATTATCTTGGAATTCAAATGCCAGTTGTCTTGCGCGTTCAAGGATATAAATTCTGGTTTTATATGGCAGATGTTGTAGAGCCGCCGCATGTCCATGTTGGCAAGGATGACAATGAAGCTAAATTCTGGCTTAAGCCTGTGAAGGTTGCGCGAGAAGGAAGGTTTCGCCCTGTGGATTTGCGCGATATCGAACACATTATTGAAGATAACCTGGCGTTTCTTTTAAATGCCTGGGAAGAGGAGAAAGGCAAACATGTCAACGGTTAAAGTAAAAATCCACTCACAAGCAGGTTATGAACCCATCCTACCGCTTGCGGTTCCAGACTTGAATGAAGTCCGTTCTTTTGCGAATCATCTTCATTCGCTTGGTAAACATTGGCAGGGAGAGATTTTCGGCTGGCAGGCGGAATACACTCCCGAAAGCGGCCAAAAGCCTATAGACTCAAACATGACCTTCACCCCTGCTGATTTTTGGATCGGCGAAAGCGGCATCTGGTTTTTCTCGTTGATGTGGGAGCATGGCAAGGACAAAGAACCTGTCGAGTTCTTGGATGATCGCGGTGTAGTGAAATAACCCGCGCTTCCCCCTCTCCCTCGGTGGTCGAGTGGCGAAGCGTATCGAGACCTGGGAGAGGGTTAGGGTGAGGGCGCATTCGCCGCACAAATGGCGGCGGAGAAGGTTGTGAGGATTGACCACGCGGAAGAGTTGGTCAAAGAGTACACAAGTAAACAAGGAAACAGGTAGACAAGTTTCTGTGTACATGTATACTTGTCTATATTCACAAGAGGTGAGTCATGCAACATACACGAATCCTTGAAAAGATATATAAAGGCCTTTCTCGTTCTGATAAAGCCCAGTTACTCCAATGGGCCGCGCGCGACTTGGGAGATTCCTTCCCAGGCATAGAAAGCAACCCGCAAGT
>JAKBYW010000117.1:0-6279 GCA_021840275.1 Chloroflexota bacterium
AAATTAAAGTGTCTTTTCAATAAAGCGGGGTATGGGGTGTTTTGGGCAGGCGCAGCCTGCCCAAAACACCCCACTTCCCCCTTCATTTTGAAAAGATACAAATTCGACGGAGACTGAAATGGATTTCATTGACCTGCGCTCTGATACTGTCACCAAGCCCACGCCCGAAATGCGCGAGGTCATGGCGAAAGCCGAAGTTGGCGACGATGTGTATGAAGATGATCCCACCGTCAATCGTCTGCAAGAGATAGCGGCGGGAATGCTGGGCAAGGAAGCCGCGTTATTCGTCCCTTCGGGAACGATGGGGAATTTGCTGGCCCTGCTCACACATTGTCAGCGTGGCGAGGAAGTCATTGTGGGCGACCAGTCTCACATCTATTTGAATGAAGTCGGTGGGATGGCTGCTCTGGGCGGGATGCAGCCATGCCCGGTCAAAAATCAAAGCGATGGCACACTCGCGTTGGATGACATCCGCGCTTCGATCCGAACCGAGGATGTGCACCACGCGATCACACGACTCATCTGCCTTGAGAATACCCAGAACATCTGCGGTGGAGTTCCATTGACTGCGGCTTATACCCGAGCTGTGGGCGACCTGGCGCACAGCCACGATCTGCGCCTGCATCTGGATGGCGCGCGGATTTTTAATTCGGCGGTCGCTCAGAAAGTGTCTGTCAAAGATTTGGCGGCTCCGGCAGACTCGGTGATGTTTTGCTTGAGCAAGGGATTGTGTTCGCCGATCGGTTCGATGTTGGTAGGGACAAAGGCTTTCATCAAACGTGCGCGGCATCTGCGCAAGATGTTGGGCGGCGGAATGCGTCAGGTTGGGATTATCGCGGCGGCTGGAATTTATTCGCTGGAAAATATGATCGAGCGGCTGGGCGACGATCACGCCCGAGCGCGGAAATTGGCTGATGGCCTAAAGCAGGTCAAAGGTCTGGTTGTGGATGCGGCCGAAGGTCTATCCACGAATATGGTGTATTTTAATTTGTCGAATGATGTCTCTCTGAATGCTGAACAGATTTCTGTTGAAATGGGGAAGCGTGGCGTGGTGATCGGCCCGGAGAATGAGAAACGCTTCCGTCTGGTGACACACTATTGGATCGATGATGGCGCGGTGGATAAAACGGTTTCAGCGTTCCGTGAAGTGCTTCAATGATTCGCTCGACTCAAAAGTAATGGACTAAAGAAGAGAGACCAGGCGCCAAATGGCCCGGTCTCTTATTTTTTGTTGTTTGACTTTAGCTGTGCCTAGTGGTTTTCATCCGGCTCGATCTGATTTCGCCCGCGCTCCTTGGCAACGTACAGGCGTTGATCGGCCAGATCGATCAACTTCATCACAGCGTCTGCTTCGATGGGAAAAACAGCGATTCCCTGACTCACAGTGGGGACGGGGATTGTTTTTTCACCGTCAGTGCGCGTGGTAAATACCTGCATCGTCTCTTGTATACGTTTGGCGATTCGATAAGCTTGATCGGCATCGGCATGGGGCAGGGAAATTACAAACTCCTCGCCGCCCCAGCGGCCGACTGAATCTGTGCTTTTGATGTGTTGTTTAATAATGGTGCATAGGCTGGTCAGGATCTCATCCCCAGTCAAGTGTCCAAAGGTATCGTTGTATAGTTTAAAATAATCTATATCGAGCATAATGAGGCTAAGAGGTTGTTTGCAGTCGAGTGATTGATCGACCTGTTCCTTTAATAATTTTAGAAAATGCCCGTGATTGTAAACGCCCGTCAGGCTGTCGAGTTTTGTTTGGAGTTCGACTTCTGCATGGTGAGAGGCATTATGCAGAGCCTGGGCGGCGTGCAGAGCCAGGCTGGAAAGCAGCTCCATGTCCGCGCGGTTAAATGCATTCGGTTGATAGGAGCCAATGGAGATGATGCCGTCAATACTGCCGCTGCGCATCGGGACGCCCATCCACGAAAGGCTGGCCTTGTGTTTTCCGATCAGCACAAGGCGCACGCCGGGCAAATCCACTTCCTTGCGCAGGTCCGGCAGGAATAGGCTTTGACCATTATCAATAACCCAACCGGATAGGGATCCATCCAAATTTGTGCGCTGGTTTTCATAATATTCCCCATCGTCGTAGACTAATTCCAGCCGCATTTCATTGCCTTCGCGAATCCCGACAAAACAGGAATCTGCGGTCACGGCATTTTGAAGTGCAATACTCAAAAGGGAGATCACCTGCTTTTTGTCAAGCGTGGATGCAATCTGGCGGCTGAACTCGGTTATCGTTTCAAGTCTGCGGATATGATTGCGCGAAAGATTTTTTAATTGTCTGATGGTTTCGACGGCAATAATGGCGATGAGCGCAATACCCGCTTGAAAAGTCAATTCGTGAATGGTGTATGCTTTCTGGACGAATACAACCGCAAGCGTGCTGATCAAAATTATGGCATAGGATGGACCGCGTTCAGAAGTGATGGAACTGCTGATCACAGCGAGGATAAGTAAAGCTCCAATATAGATATCCAGTTGTTGAGGAAGTGCGTGGGCGAGCAATCCCACTACCAGCGGGATGGCAAATGCATTTAACCAATTATAGAATATAGCAAAACTTGTTGATGGGATGACAAGAGAGTTATAGATGATAAGATATAGAATACCCAGCACCCCAACCCATAAAAGCATCTGAAATTTGAAATACGTTGCAGGCCAGAGCATGTCGCCGTTAATCATCGCGAATATCAGTATAGCCACGCTTGCAATCGTGGACGGCAACGCGGAAATTTGATGTTCCTGTGGAGTAAACCCCAAATGTGATGGCTTAGTTCTCATCGTTTATCCGGATGCCAGCAAGTCTGATGCCCGGCTCTCCAGGACAGGTTTTTCGAATGTGATCTTTTGCCGGTATGGCGGCGGCTGGTTAGCGCGTCGAAAACGTCCACCATCTCCACTTGTCGCCTGAGAGCCGCGATTTGAGCCGGTTGCATGTCCCCTGAATCAGATTGTGTGGTTATCTGCCTGCCGTGTTTAGACGACCGTCTAAACCACCCGGTCAATTTCTGTGATAACGATGAACTTTGTCCCATGATTAATCGTCCCATAGCATAGCATAATTGGCTGTTTTTTTCCACCTTTTGGACTTCCAAAATTGATTTGTGATTTCTGATATAATCGGCTTTGCAGACGGCTTCTTCAGGGGGCCTGCTCTCTGCGAGACTTTAGATCAGACAGGTATGAGACAAATAAAGATGACTGCCCATTTTACCATTCAGCAAATTGACGAAGTTGCCAAAGCGATTCAAACGCGGACCTCGCGCCGGCCGCGTGTTTCGATTATCCTCGGCTCCGGCCTGAACGAAATGGCTAATACCGTTCAAAACCCAGATGTGATCCCTTTTGGTGACTTGCCTCATTTTCCAGTCTCGACCGTATTCGGGCACGCCGGACGCCTTGTCATTGGCGAGTTCGAAGGTCAGACCGTGTTTGTTATGCAGGGCCGCATCCATTTTTATGAAGGCTATACCATGGCACAGGTTACTTTACCTGTGCGTGTTATGCAGCGTCTTGCTATTGAAACGCTGATTGTCACGAATGCCGCGGGTGGCGTCAATCCCGAATTTCTGCCCGGTGATGTGATGCTGATCACTGATAACCTTAACCTGATGGGTATGACTGGGCATAATCCTTTGATGGGCCCCAATTATGATGAGATCGGCCCGCGCTTCCCAGACATGAGTCAGCCTTACGATCATGCTTTGAACGACTTGGTGCGCGGTGTCGCCAAAAAAGAAAAACTTGTTTTGCGCGAAGGCACATATGCCGGGTTGAGCGGCCCCTCCTTTGAAGGCCCCGCGGATTTGCGCTTTTTGCGTTTGGCCGGCGCGGATTCGGTGGGGATGTCCACCGTTCCCGAAGTGCTGGTTGCCCGTCATGGCGGTATGAGGGTATTGGGTCTTTCGGGCATCAGCAACAAAGCCAATCTCGATGGCTCCACCGTCACCACGCACGAAGAAGTGATCGAAGCGGGAAAAATTATCGCCCCCAAAATGAGTACGCTGATTCGTGGCGTCTTGCGGCAGTTGTAACGCCCTATTATTATGGCGGCAATATATAAATTCCTCAGCGCTTATGAACCGCTGATTTATATTGTGCTGGCGATTGGCGGGCTTTTTGCTTTTCGTTGGCTGTGGCAGGCATGGAATGAATGGCGCAAGGCCGTTTACAGCCTTGAAAAGGAATTCGCATTACGTCGTATGGGTCAATCCATCTTTCTTGTAACGTTGGTGGTCATCCTTTTCTGTGCGGAATTGTTCGCCGCCTCATTTATTGTGCCTAATTTGCCGGCTTCTTATTTTATTCCAACACCCACTCTGGACCTGCTTGCCACACCTACAGGAACGATCTCTGCAGATCTGGCTACCCAGCTTGCTCTGACGCCGCGCCCTTTGGAGACTCTCAGTGATGCCGGCGGATGTATTCCTGACAAGGTGAATATTACGTCTCCAAAAGCCGGATCAGAAATAAAGGGCTTGATTGATATAAAGGGCACTGTCAACATCTTGAATTTCGGCTTTTACAAATACGAAGTTGCCCCGATCAATACAGATACGTGGGCTACCATTACTGCCGGGCGTAAGCTTGTTCGGGATGGCTCGCTCGGCGGATGGGACACAACTGCCCTCACTCCAGGTGACTACCAACTGCGTCTTGTCGTTTCTGATAGCAAAGGGCAATCTTTAGCGCCCTGTGTCATCCCTGTGCGGGTAACCGCGCCTTAATATTTAGGAACCTATGTCTGCTATTCAAATCCGACCTGTTCTTGCCGCCGATCTGCCTCGTTTAATGGGCTTGGATCATTCTGTAACCAGTGAATATGTCTGGCAGTTGGAACTGCGCCGTGACTCTGGTCAATTGACGGCTACCTTCCGTGACGTACGTTTGCCGCGTCCGATTTCATTGGCCTACCCCAAGAATCCGTTTTTGCTGGCCGATGAGCGGACGCGTGCGGCGATGATGTTCGCCGCCGATTCCGGAAATGAACCGGTTGGTTACCTTCGCCTGACGGAGAATCCGGACTCGTCCGCCTGGATAACCGATCTGGTCGTGGCCGCGGAGTGGAGACGCCGCGGGGTGGCGAACGCTCTCCTTGCTGCCGCGCACGAATGGGCTTCCGCGCGCGGACACCGCAGGTTATTCCTTGAAATGCAATCCAAGAATCATCCCGCAATTCGCCTGGCCCAGAAGCATGGCTACGAATTCTGCGGGTATAATGACCATTATTATCAATCGCAAGACGTGGCTCTATTCTTTGCGAGGGCGCTGAAATAACGGGTCACCTGGGAAGGCTGTATGTTTAACGGTTGGGTCGAAAGTTTATTGGCGGGGATCAAGGTTATCAATCAGATCCTGACGGCGGGAATCGCCATTACGGCTTTCTCGTTGTTTTTATATTCCCTGTCTTTTAATTTACGTGACCGCGTAGCCCGTTCGTTTGCGCTCATTCTGCTGTGCGTTGTAGTGGTGTTCACCACAGAAGCTTTGCAGAATAAAACCGTTCCTGAGTGGGGGATTGATGCGCTCTTGCGCCTGCAATGGCTTGGGATCATTTTCCTGCCAGCCGCTTATCTCCATCTTTCAGATGCTGTCCTCGTGACGGCTGGTCGTCCCTCGCGTGGACGCCGCCGGTTCGCGGTGCGATTCGTGTACGTGATCTCGGCTGGATTCCTACTCCTGTTGGCTTTTGGTTATCTTCTTGGTCCGCTCGTCCCGGACGGGAAACCGGCTCCTCATCTTCAACGGACTCTATGGGCCGAGGCTTTTACCGTTTACTACGTGGCCGCCATGATTTGGGCAGGCGTCAATTTTTCGCGTGCCTATTCGCGCATGTTGACGCGTTCGGGCCGCCGCCGCATGTTGTACCTGATGGCCGGTGCAACTGCCCCCGCCTTAGGTTCATATCCTTACCTGCTTTATGGATATTCATTAGCTGCGCAATTTCCACTCTTGTTCTGGATCATCGCGACTGTCATCAATATCCTGGTTGGTGGACTGGTGGTCGTCATGGCTTACGCGGTAGCCTTTTTTGGCGTATCCTGGCCTGACCGCGTGGTGAAGAGCCGCCTCTTCAAGTGGATCATGCGCGGCCCCGTGACTGCATCGCTAGCGCTTGGAGTAATGACCATTGTGCGGCGCGCGGGCGTGCTGGTGGGGGATGAATATTCAGCCTTTGTTCCGCTGACCATGGTGGCGACGGTCTTGCTCTTCGAACATGCCATTACCTTGTTCTTTCCATTATGGGAACGCTACCTCTTCTTTGGCCGGGATCGC
>JAKBYW010000118.1:0-6273 GCA_021840275.1 Chloroflexota bacterium
CCCGCAACAACATACGGGCTAAAAATGATCTCGATGGGCCTGTTGGTCAAACCAGGACAGCCTTTGATCTGGCGCGGGCCGATGCTCAACTCAGCCATTCGACAATTTCTTGGCGATGTGGAATGGGGCGAGCTCGATTATCTTATCGTGGACCTTCCGCCGGGTACCGGTGACGCGGCTTTGTCTCTGGCCCAGGCGCTTCCGTTAAGCGGCGTGGTCATTGTGACCTTGCCGCAACTGGTCTCGCTCGAAGATGCCAGCCGCGGACTGGCGATGTTCCGCACGCTGGAAGTTCCGATCTTGGGCGTGATCGAAAATATGTCTTATCTCGAATTGCCCGATGGCACACGCATGGACATTTTCGGTTCGGGCGGCGGCGAACAATTGGCTCAGGCCACCGAGACTTATTTCCTCGGCAAAATCCCGATTGACCAAAACGTCCGCATCGGCGGCGACAGCGGCAAACCGATCGTGGTCTCTTATCCCGATTCGCCCGTTGCAAAATCGATTATTGAGATTACCCAGAAGATCGCGGCGCGCGTCAGCGTCGAGGCGATGGGCGGAAAGAACGAACTGCCAATCAACATCGTTGAATAAGAAAATTGGAATTAATGAGAGACGGTCAAGGATGACTGTCTCTTATTGTTTAACCAACCATTACCCACTGTTAAAATGCTGTTAAAGAATCGGGATGATAATAAAATTAAATCTTTCTCTGGATGGTACAAATGAACTCACAAAAAGTTTTATTCCTTTGTACAGGCAACTCAGCCCGCAGCCAAATGGCAGAAGCGTTTCTGCGCAAATTTGGCGGCGACAAGTTCGAAGCTCACAGTGCTGGGCTCGAGCCAAGGGGGTTGAATCCGCTCACGGTCAAAGTGATGAACGAGGTCGGCATTGATGTTTCAGGGCAGACATCCAAAGGTGTGGAAGTGTATCTCGGCAAAATCTTATTTCAGTATCTGATCACGGTTTGCGATGACACGGACAAAAACTGTCCCACCGTGTGGCCGGGCGTGGCGAATAGAATGCACTGGTCTTTTCAAGATCCCGCCACCTTCGAAGGCACGGATGAAGAAAAGCTGGCTAAATTCCGCGAGGTGCGTGACTTGATCGAACAAAAGGTCAAAGTCTGGGTCGCGGAACAAAGGTGACATTCAGCGAATTTATTTATGACGCCCGTCTTTGACCGGCGTTATTTTTTGGCGTAAACTATATTCAGATTTCTGAATATATAGAAGGCAACAAATGGATGCCTACAAAAAACAAACCGACCTTCTCAAAACCATCGCCCATCCCACACGACTCGCCGTCTTGGAAATTTTACGGGATGGCGAACAATGCGTCTGCCACATGGAAGCCATGCTTGGTTTGCGTCAGGCCAGCATTTCCCAGCAATTGATGATCCTGCGGCAGTCGGGACTAGTTGAATTCCGCCGCGACGGATTGAACATGTATTATCGCGTGGTCAAGCCGGAAATATTTTCGGTGCTGGACGCGGTCAATTCAGCCAGCGGACAGGCCGCCGCACGCATCGCACATATACACGCAAACACGGAATGTCCATGCCCGAAGTGCAACGCCGTGCAAAATATCCCGCTCGATCAAATTTCTGTTTATGGATAAAAAACCATGACAACTCTCCCGATACCTTCCCACATCCCCGCTTCACGACGAGTCTATTTGCTCGTTGCCCTTTCAGCAATTAGCTGGATCATCGCTTACAGCCTTGTCCAGCCGCTGGCAGATTGGATCGCCTACTCCGCGCTCGGACTCTCATCAGATTCGCGCCTGGGCCAAGCGCTGGCATTTTTTCTGTACGATGTTCCAAAGATTCTGCTCCTGCTTTCGGGCATGGTTTTTCTGATCTCCATCATCCGCACCTTCTTCAGCCCGGAGCGGACGCGCGCCCTGCTCGGTGGAAAACGCGAAGGCTTTGGCAACATCTTCGGGGCCATGCTTGGGATCGTCACGCCATTTTGTTCATGCTCAGCCGTGCCGCTTTTCATTGGATTTGTCGAAGCGGGCATTCCGCTCGGCGTGACTTTTTCCTTTTTGATCGCCGCACCGACCATCAATGAAATCGCAGTGATTATGTTGTTCGGCTTATTCGGCTGGAAGGTTGCTGGCTTGTATATTCTGTCCGGGCTGATCATCGCCATTACCGCCGGCATGTTGATCGGTCGTCTTAAGATGGAACGCTTCGTGGAAGACTTCGTCTGGAAGATTCATCGCAAAGTCAACGTGAGCGAAGAGAAAATAAGCTGGGAAGATCGCATCTTACAGGCATGGACATCCGTCAAGGAAATCGTCGGCAAGGTGTGGCTATACGTAGTGGTCGGCATCGCCGTTGGCGCGGGGATTCATGGGTACGTGCCCGCAGACGCGCTGGCGGCCATTATGGGCAAGCAGGCCTGGTGGTCCGTGCCCGCCGCGGTTCTGTTAGGCATCCCGCTTTATTCCAACGCAGCAGGCATCATCCCCATCGTCAGCGCGCTGATGGAAAAAGGCGCATCGCTCGGAACGGTGCTGGCATTCATGATGTCCGTTATCGGCCTGAGTTTACCCGAAGCTGTCATCCTGCGCCGCGTTTTGAAACTACCGTTGCTCATCACATTCTTTGCTGTCATCGCAATTGCAATCATGTTAACGGGCTATCTGTTCAATTGGATTCTATAGGAAGATGCCGGGACAAATCTGTTCATTGACCCGTTGTTTTTTCAGAAAGGAGATTGCCATGAAAAAGATCGAGGTTCTTGGAACGGGATGCTACAAATGCATCCAACTGGAAACCCTACTCCATGAAATTCTCGGCGAGTTAGGCCATACAGAGATAGAGGTCGAACGCATCACCGACGAACATTACATTCGCAAGTTTATGCCCGTTGAAGAAATCCCAGGATTGGTGATTGACGGGCGTCTTGTCTGCAATAACACCGTGCCATCCAAAGAAGAATTGCGTAGCTGGCTTTTCGCCAGTTAGTTCACATCAAGGAGTCTATTATGCTTACGATCAAAGTTCTTGGTTCGGGTTGCGCAAATTGCAAGAAGCTGGAGGCGCTCGCTCATCAAGCCGCCGAGAGCATGAGCCTGCAAGCCGAGTTCATTAAGGTCACGGATTACGCCGAGATGATGCAATACAACATCATGTCCACGCCGGGACTCGTGGTGAATGAAAAGCTGGTCAGCGCCGGACGCATCCCAACAGTGGCAGAGATCGGTACCTGGCTGGCCGATGCCGAGATGGAGAAGACCGCATGACAACAACCACGCCTCAGTCCGCCCCGATCATGTTACCCGTTTCACAGCGTTTATCCTTCCTCGACCGCTTTCTGACGCTGTGGATTTTTCTGGCGATGGCGCTCGGCGTAGGATTGGGATTTCTGTTTCCCGCCGGGGTGAAATCCTTCAACGAAACCTTCTCAGTCGGCACGACCAACATTCCGATTGCGATTGGCTTGATCCTGATGATGTATCCGCCATTGGCAAAGGTACGTTACGAAGAATTAGGCGATGTATTCCGCAACTGGAAAATTCTCGGCCTCTCGCTTCTGCAAAACTGGGTCATCGGGCCGGTGCTGATGTTTTTGCTGGCCATCGTTTTTCTGCGCGACAAGCCCGAATACATGACGGGACTGATCCTGATCGGGCTGGCGCGCTGCATCGCCATGGTCATCGTGTGGAATGAACTGGCGCACGGCGACACGGAATACGCAGCCGGGCTGGTGGCCTTCAACAGCGTCTTTCAAGTTGTGTTCTACAGCGTTTACGCCTACGTATTCATCACCATCCTGCCAACGTGGTTCGGTATGAAAGGCGCGTTGGTGCAGATCACCATCGGCGAGATTGCTCAAAGCGTGTTCATCTATCTGGGTGTTCCATTTTTGGCGGGTTTCTTTACGCGCTTGATTCTCCTGAAAATAAAAAGCAAGGAGTGGTATCACACTCAATTTGTTCCAAAAATTAGTCCGCTGACTCTGGTGGCCCTGCTCTTCACCATCATCGTGATGTTCAGCTTGAAAGGAGAATACATCATCCAGCTTCCACTCGACGTGGTGCGGATCGCCATCCCGCTGCTGATCTATTTTGTGGTCATGTTCCTGGTCAGCTTTTTCATGGGCAAAGCCGTCGGCGCGGACTATTCCAAAACGGCCACGCTTTCATTCACCGCAGCCAGCAATAATTTCGAGTTAGCCATTGCTGTGGCCGTGGCTGTCTTCGGGATTTCTTCCGGGCAGGCCTTCGCGGCCGTGATTGGTCCGCTCGTGGAAGTGCCGGTGATGATCGGATTGGTCAACGTGGCATTCTGGTTGCAGAGAAAAATATACAACTAACCCAGTCAAAAACTCCCGGTGGTGATCGGGAGTTTTTGAACTATTTTCCTGCTCTCCATTCCCCATCTCCCATACGGTATAATTCCGTCCATGCAAACTACAATTATTGGTGTTCGTTTTACCAGGATCGGCAAAGTCTATCACTTCGACTCTTCCGCCGTGCCCGATGTGGGCGTCGGCGAGCACGTCATCGTGGACACGGCGCGTGGCAAGCATCTCGGCGAGGTCATTCAAAAGATTGCCGAACCGCCGTCCGCACCCGAAGGCGGCTGGAAGTCTGTGGAACGACGCGCCACGCCGCGCGATCTCCTGCTCCAGCAATCCTGGCAGTCCAAACAGACTGAAGCCATGATCAACTGCCGGGCGCGCGCATCCGAAATCAAGCTCGAGGGCGTGAAAATTGTCGCCGCCGAATACAACTATGACGGTGCGCGGCTGGCCTTTTTGTATAGCACTGAGAGTGAAGAAAAGATGGATCTCAAGTCGCTCAAAAAGGATATGCAGTCCAGCTATCCCAACACACAAATTGAGATGCGGCAGATCGGTCCGCGCGACGTTGCCAAGTTGCTGGGCGGCCTGGGCGCCTGCGGACTCGAAAACCGCTGCTGCTCCCAATTCCTGACCGACTTCAGTCCCATCTCGATCAAGATGGCCAAAGAGCAAGGCATCTCACTCACTCCCACCGAAATCACCGGTATGTGCGGACGCCTGCGCTGTTGCCTCATCTACGAATACGAGCAATACGTCGAGGCTCGCAAGACCCTGCCCAAGCGCAACAAGCGCGTCATCACACCCAAGGGCGAAGGCAAGGTTGTGGATATCCTGCCGATGAGCAACCAGATCACGGTGCAGATTGATGGTGAGGAAGGCAAACACATTTGGGTCACCTTCGACCGCGAAGAACTCCAGCCCTGGGATGAGCTTGAAGCCCTGCGCAGAAAATCCGAAGCGCCTTGTGATCGTCACGAAGGCGGCGGATGCACTTGTGGTAAAAGCCGTACATCGTAATTCGTTATTCAGGAATCGTGCATCGTTACCAATTTCCGACCCCAAATTCCCAACCCCCGAAAATCTATGACCCTCCAACCCGAAAACTGGCAAGACCAGCAAAACATTCTGGTCGTCCTGGCTCACCCGGATGACCCGGAATTTTTTTGCGGAGCCACGCTCGCACGCTGGGCACGCGCCGGACACAGCATCACCTATCAACTTCTGACTTGTGGCGACAAGGGCTTTAATCCCACTACCTCGCCGGATATGACAACCGACGCGCTGTGCACCATTCGACACGCAGAGCAGGCCAACGCCGCCAAAGTCATCGGCGCGCAAGCCGTTCACTTTCTGGACCGACCGGATGGCTACCTCGTCCCCGGCATTGATCTGCGCCGGGAGATTGTGCGCGTGATCCGCAAGTTTAAGCCGGATATTCTTGTCACGTCCGACCCGCAAAATTTATTCGCCACATACGGACTTAACCATCCCGACCATCGCGCCGCCGGACAGGTGGTGCTCGACGCGGCTTTCCCTGCCGCTGGCAACGCGGCCTTCTTCCCCGAACTGATCGCCGAAGGCTATCCGCCACATGCGTTGAAAGAAATCTGGGTCACGCTCACTAGCCAGCCAAACATCACTGTTGACGTGACCGAAACATGGGATATCAAGGTCAATGCCATTCTTGAACATAAGACTCAAGTGCAGGATCCACAAGCACTTGTGGAAAGATTCAAGAATCGGCGCGCCGAAGATTCGACTGAAGAAAATCCGCGCTACGAAGAAAAATTCCGCGTGATCAAGTACAGTTAGAAAGTTTACAAGTTGGAAGATTCAACGTTCAAACCTACCAACCTTCAAACCTGCCAACGGAGAAAAAAAACATGACCGACTTTCTGAAAGAAGCCAAAGAACTTTTTCCATATACCCAAACCCTGCGCCGTGATTT
>JAKBYW010000119.1:0-6222 GCA_021840275.1 Chloroflexota bacterium
CCTGTCATATCTGAATGAAAACCGCGTGGTCGGCACACAGTCCACGGGCAACCTGCCGCTGAAAGCCGTGCGCGAGATTTGCGCCAAATTCGTCAGCCCGCCTGTGCTCGATGAAAAACTTGGAGACAAGGTTTATAAATTGCGAAGTGAAGATGATGTCTGGCAGTTGTTTTTCCTTCACATGCTTGCCAATACAGGCGGGTTGATAACAGGCGGTCAAGCCCGTACCTGGAAAGTAACACCAAGCGCCCAATCCTTTTTGAACGCCCCTGCCCCAATTCAACTTGGCTTTATGCTGGATGTTTGGTGGCATTACGAGGATTGGCGCATTGCATTTCCTTTCTCAGGTTTGGCGCAGGGCTTGCCGATTAACTTCAATACGATCATCCTCAAGCGTCTGCTGGGATTGCCTGTTGGCAAATCGGTTTCCTATGAACCGTTCGCCGACCAATTGATCAAAGAGACTCACTTTACTTGGCCAAGCGCCGATCAATCTTTTGTGAACAGCACCATGCGCTCTGCCATTGCGCGCATGGTGATCTACCCCCTGACCGATTTTGGCATCCTTGAGTACGAGAACAAAGAAAGAACAAGCGATGGGTACAAGTCAAAGTATCTTGCTGAAATTCGTTTGACATTGTTTGGAAAAGGGTTGCTGGAAACCTTGTAACATGGACTTGAAAGTCTTCATCACCAACAGAGATTCAACCTGTGATGAATGCGGCGAGCATTTGGGACATGGCGCCTGGATCACGCTGGTCGAGGGCACAGGAGCGCTCTGTCTTTCGTGCGCCGATTTGGATCATCTCGTTTTCCTCCCATCAGGCGACCCGGCGCTGACCCGACGCTCAGACAAGTATTCCACATTATCAGCAGTCGTCTTGAAATGGAGCCGCGCCCGCAAACGCTACGAGCGGCAAGGGCTGTTGGTGGAAGAGGCCGCACTCCAGCGCGCCGAGCAGGAATGTTTGGATGACGCCGAATTGCGCGCCCGCCAAAGTGAGCGTGTGGCTGAGCGCCGCGTGGAACTTGACCAGGAGTATGTGTCGCGCTTTGCAGAACGGGTGCGCGAGTTGTTTCCCAATTGTCCCGCTGGACGCGAACAAATTATTGCCGAACATGCCTGCCAAAAATACAGCGGACGGGTGGGACGTTCCGCGGATGCAAAGAACCTGGATGAGAAATCCATTTTGCTGGCGGTCGTTGCCCACATCCGTCATGCCGAGACGAATTACGATGAATTTCTGGCGCAGGGCTTCAATCGTTTGCTGGCGCGTGATGGGGTGAAAGATGAGATTGATAAGGTTTTGGTAATTTGGAAGTGAACGGTGAAATAACGATGGTAAGACCATCAAGCTGAGGATTCGAAAACTGCAGGCTCTTCAAATTCCAAATTCGTTGAATGATAATAATGATACACTACCTGCAAGATCAAGGAAGAGAATAAGCCATGTCTGCTCATACCGCTACTGCCCAAGCTTTTCCGAATATTGCTTTGGCTATGTAATCGCAAGGGAACACAATCCTTGGCTTCTGCTAGGCTGATGCCCATGTATGGGGATTCTCAAAGGGCAAGTTATACAAACAATTACGTTTCCTGCTTACAGGAGCGTAGTTGTTCAGAAAATAATATCATCCATGAATCTTGTGGGGCAGGGATGAACACAATCAGACATATTTTTCGTGCTCTTTTAAAGGCAAAAAGATGATTTTGGGGTATTACTTCAGTCTGGTCGTCAGTTGCCGCTTGCATTCTCTTCCAAGGTCGGCTTGGTGGTCAACCGTACCGAACTACTCTTTAGGCTAGAATCTGCAAAAGGTGATGTGCGCTGAACCAAGAAAGGATAATGCTGTGTGGGAGAATCTAGCATGAAGACCGTTGGAATCATTGGCGGTATCGGACCGGAATCGACCATAGTTTATTACCGGTTGATCGTTGCTTCCTATCGTAAACATAAACAGGATTGCAGTTACCCATCCATTCTGATCAACAGCATCAACCTGACAGAGATGCTGGGATTGATCGGGTCAGACCAATTAGCTGAAGTCGCTGAGTATTTGGCAGATGAGGTGCAGAAATTGGCAGAGACTGGTGCGGCGGATTGATCACGTCGCGTAAGACAAGCAGGGCCGCGTGAGCGTTTGGATATGTTGCTTTCCATGTGTCAGATAGCTGAAACATATAATGTTCCGAATTCTTAATAAGATATTAACTCCACAACACCTCTAATTTTCGTCTCGAGCTCCTTTTGATGAGCTATCGGTCGCTTTTGTGTGCAGGTTCAAGAAACTACTCTATTCCGCTTTCTAGCTGAGGTGGTTGATCGGTTAATAACCCTATCAGATGTTCTAATAGTTCGTCGTACTCTTGTTGATATTCTGGTACTTGGATTTGTAGGGGACGGAAGAATAACCCGCGTTCGCGAATATAGATAGTATCACCTAAACGTTTATGCCACATCATGTTGACGATTGATGGAAGCATTTCGCGCGGTGCTATATCTTTATTTCTTTCGTTTACGCAATATCGGAATGAGCCAAGGATTATGTCGATTGCCGACATCGCATGCGAAGCGCCTATCGAGGATGTTGCAAACAGATGAATATGTTCTAACCGCTGGCTATTCCCGTTTGGATAAATAAGACCCGTCCCAAATTTTTCTTGCAAATATTGATGACCATTCTCGAAAGGTAACCTGTCTACAATACATACACCACTACTGTCTTCTTCACCCAGAAAACGATCAAAAGCCCTAATGATTGTATTTGCTCCCCAACTTACAAGTTCTTCTAACGTTCGATTTTGGGCAATTTGATGAAGCGTTAGACATGCTGAGAATTTGAGATTAAGTTTAGCGCACCCCTCAAGCACGGCCTTCTTTGCCATCTTGAATCCATCAGAAGACACTTGCTCTGGTCTTGATGATGGTGCGAACTTGAATTCATCGTCGGGCTTATATCCATATTCATTACGAATATCTTCGATCAAGCTATGTATAGCGGCCAAACTTTCTGCTGGAACAAACACACCCCCGTAGATAAAAAACAGACTCGAGTCGGATGGCTGTTGGTTAGTCTCGTCAGTGAAAAGAAAATAAACCATATTTATTGAAACGTAATCTCTTCAACGCTCCAGCTTTCCTCGCCCATCAACCTTTTTCAGCCCGATATGGCGCTTGTTGTTCAATCTCGCCCACATACTCCGGCAAATTCTTATGTCCCAGCATCTGGCGGATGGCTTGGATCTCGCCGATGTGATACCAATAATGATACGTTGTTCGTCGCATGGCGGAGCCAACGGATTGACCAATGGATTTTCCATCCCGTAACAGATCAGCCAGCAAGCCTTCGGTCGTCAGCGAGTCAAGGAACGGGTCAACGGCTTTGGTAATGGTGTGCCAAATCTCAAGCATTTCTTTAAATGACGGTGTGCTCATTGGAGCACCAAAAGCGTACATCTCATTTAATTTTGGATAGAGGACTTTGCCGCTGGCGCGGTCGAGAAAATATCTTTGCTCCTGCCATGCCAGATGTCCCACCATCCAACTGATGCAATTCATAGGTCCAAAGTGTTTGCTGCCATCTTCTTCGGACACGCCTTCGAGTCCGAGCAGCCATTCGCTGCGTGTAAAACGGAGTTGGTCAACTAATGGATGAGCCATATCATTTTCCTTTTCAATTGTCGTTGCGAGGAGCCCCGTAGTGGCGACGCGGCAATCTCCTGTTAGCTGGGATTGCCACGCGCTCTGCGAGCGCTCGCAATGACATGCTCATTGAAACGTGATCTCTTCGACTCGCCAGCTTTCCTCGCCCATCAACTTTTGCAGGCGCGCCAGCATTTCGGGGCAGACGCGCGTCGACTCGCCGGGGAAGTCCATCAGATAGCCCTTGCCGTTCTCGAAGATCTGGAACGAAAATTTATCGCGGCCGTGGAAAGAGATCAGCGTGCCGTAAATGGTTTTGATGCGGCGCTTATCGCGCTCGTGATCGCCCGTTGACCTCAGCAGAACCGTGATCTGCTTCGGCGGATGCTTCTGGTCGTTCTCTTCCTTCGCAAGCGGGACATACAGCGACGGAGGCATACGCGATGAGTTCGCTATCGGACGCGGCTCGACGTGAGTCACGACCAGGTCCTGACTCAGCGCCTCACGCGCACCTTCAACCGGCTCCCGTTCTTCGACTTCTGATTCGGCTTTGGCCTTTTCCACCAAATCTCTCGGTGCGACAGGTTTGTTGTCAACCTTCGGCTCTGGCCGCGCGGCGATGATCTCGTTCTCAAACGACGGCTGCCAGTCATCAGGGAAATTATCCGGCGGAGGTGGCATGGTGTTGTCGTTCCACTCTTCGGCGGGGGCGGGCTTTGCCGCATAAGTCGCGGGCGCTTCGGCAACTTGTCGCGCAGGTTTGTTGTAGGTCGGACTTGCAGTCCGACTTGCGGGTTGAGGCACGGGACGCGGCATGGCTTTTGAAGCGGGAGCCGCTTCTGGCGCGGATGGACGCGTCGCTTCGTCTAATGAAACCAACATTTTTAATTCAGTCCGCACAGCATCCACCAAAATTTTTGGCGGCGTGGACTGCGCGTCGATCTTGCCTTCGATGATGACGATCTGTCCAACGGTCAGCACGGCTTGATAATCTTTCCATGTGCGCGGGAAGAGCACGAGGTCCATGTTGCCTTGAATATCTTCGAGCGTGACGAAGCCCATCGGCTTGCCCGCTTTGGTTTGATACGGGCGGACGCTGGTGACCAGCCCGGCCACGCGCACTTTTTCTTCGTGCTGCGCTTCGCCGAGCTGTCCCGAAAAATAACTGACGATCGTTGCAAGCTGGGCCTGATACGGCGTGAGCGGATGGTCGGAAATGTAGAGGCCGATCAACTCGCGCTCCCAGTTGAGCATTTCGCGCTTATCGACATTTTTCACATCGGGCAAATGGATTTCTTCGACGACGCCAGTGCTCGTTCCGAACAGCGACATTTGTCCGGCTTCGGCGGCGCGGAAATGATTACTGCTTATTGCGACGATGCGGTCGAGCGAGGCCAACAACGCGGCGCGGTTGCCGAACGAATCCATTGCGCCGACTTTGATCAAACATTCGAGCGAGCGCTTGCCAACCGAGCGCAGATCGACGCGGCGCGCGAAATCGTTGAGGTCAATAAATTTTCCATCCTTGCGTGCTTCGACAATTAATTCCACCGCGTTCTGCCCTACGTTCTTGATCGCGCCGAGTCCAAAGCGGATTTGTGGTTGGGTTTGCTCTGGAGTGTAGGTCACGTTTAAAACGTGACCTACGGGAGCATCTTCGATCTCAAAATCCCAGACGGAGAAGTTGATGTCCGGCGAGAGCACGGGCACGCCCATCGTGCGCGCATCGGCTACATAATATGCAACCTTTTCCGTGATGCCCGCCGAGGCCGAAAGCAAAGCCGTCATGTATTCGGCGGTGTAATGCGTTTTGAGATAGGCTGTCTGCACCGCGATCACGCCGTAATCTGCTGCATGACTTTTATTGAACCCGTAACGCGCGAATTCTTCCCAGTCTGAATAAATGCTTTCGGCAATATCTTTGACCATGCCGTTCTTGGTCGCGCCGTCCACGAATTTTTTGCGGTGCTTCTCGATGTCTTCTTTCTTTTTCTTCGAGATGGCTTTTCGCAATTCATCCGATTCAGAAGGCGTGTATCCCGCCAACTCAACAGCGGCGCGCATCAACTGTTCCTGATAAACCGGAATGCCGTAGGTTGATTCAAAGATCGGTTTGAGCGATGGATGCCGGTATTCAACTTCGGCCTCGCCGTGCATGCGCGCAATGTAATCGGGAATGAATGCCATCGGGCCGGGACGATAGAGGGCTACCATGGCAATGATGTTATCCAGCGTCTTCGGCTTCATCTGAACCAGATAGCGTGTCATTCCTCCCCCTTCCACCTGGAAGACACCCGCGGTTTGTCCGTTGCCCATTAACTCGAACGACTTCTCATCGTTGAGCGGAATATTGTCGAGGTCGAATTTTACGCCGTGCCGTTTCTCGATCATGTCACAGGCGCGTGCCATTACCGATAATGTGATCAGGCCGAGGAAGTCCACCTTCAACATGCCGAGCGAATCGAGGATGCCCATTTCAAATTGTGTCACTGTCTTGATGGGCGTCTCTTCCGAACCGGAGGTCGGGCGGTGCAGAGGCAGGTATTCAAGCAAAGGTTTGTCGGAGATGACCACGCCT
>JAKBYW010000120.1:0-6219 GCA_021840275.1 Chloroflexota bacterium
ATGTTCGGCAAATCATCTCTGTATCCGGACAAAGCAAGCCGCGCTTGTATCGTCCGCTCGATTTCCCGAAAACTTATTTCACCTTCGAACTGAGATTTGATAAATGAATTCGAGTCAACCACAAGTATCGCCGGAACGATCCGGACTCCGGACTGCAATACTATCATGCTGTTCGCATCGAACACGATATTGGAGAACAGCCCAAGCCTGTCGAGCGTTCGTTGCGCCTCCTCGCCGCGAAACATGCACGAGAGTCGCGGCTCCAGCACAAACCAGAATCCGACTGATAACTTTTCGTAGCGCTGCGAGAGCAGACGAACAAGCTCTACCGTGTCGAGTGAGTTTTTCGAGACGGGTTCAAAGAACACGACCACGTTAATCAGATTTGCGGAATAGTCCACCTCGACCGCTTCTCCGGCGACATTTATTCCGCTTATCCTCGGCGCGCGCGCCTGTTCTCTTGGTTCCATCGCTTTTACTTAATTAAAACCCAATCAAAATTCAATAGCAAATTGTCCGATAGATCCCGACCTTCGTCGGGACAGGATGACAAACCCGATTTTCGTTTGTAAGCGACCACCGCCATAGGCGATAGGCTTCTTTTCCCGACCTTCGTCGGGATCCTTTCCGAAGGAACCCTTCGGGTCCCCCCTCTCTTTGGGGCTGTCCAAAAAGATCGATATATGGGCGTCACGAACCATTTCGTGACACCGCATCCGCGAAAGCAGCGCATTCTATCGTTTTGCGATGGCTGCAATAACAGCACCAATTAGCGGCGATATCAGCTTGGCAAGTATTTCAATGTCAAAGGGCATGGCCTGCTCCTGTGCCTAACGGTTTGCGTTACTGGCAGGTGGGCGGGCGTGGACAAGGTTTGGGAACAGGAAAAACTCAAAGCCAGAAAAGTGATCCAAAATGGCGACGAATCCCACCTGTCCACTGCACGCTTTGTTGGCCTGCTCTTGGTCTTATACAGATTACCTTTTTGAATGAAACGCCATTTTCATATATTTATCGCCATGTTCAAGTTCGTCTAGCATTTGAGCAAGACGCTTTTCTTGGGTTTCTTTCCGTTTTGCACGGAGTATCCAGCCAATATAATCATTTTGTTGATATGCAGGACGACTACGATACATTTCCATTAGTCCACGCTGAATAAGCAATTCCCTGACAAAATCTGGCATTGGATATTGTGGTCGTTTTAACCGTGAAGATAGTTCGTTCATATTTCATCCTGTGATTTTAGATTGCTGTTTTTCGGGAACAACGGCAATTGCGTCCATTTCTACCAAAAAATCAGGGTTCGCCAATCCAAACACAAACATCACACTGATGGCAGGTGGGTTAGGTCTGCGTCCCCATACACTTTGGAAAACTTCAAAAGCAGGTTGGATAGGTTGTCCTTGAACTATGTATATATTCCATTTGATGACGTGTTCCAGTTCAGCGCCGCCAGCCTTCAATGCGGCTTGCAAATTGCTAAAAACTTGCTCCGTCTGCTGTTTGATATTTCCTTTGCCAACAATTGTTCCAGAAGCGTCTACTGCATCCTGTCCGCCGATGTAAACCATTTTCACATTGCCTGTAACGGAAATTACGTTGGTGAAAGCAGGGTTTTTAGATAAGACATCAGGATTGATATGCTGGACTTGCCCGTTCTTTGAAGTTGTGATGATTTACTCGTTTTTGTGAATCGAATGATATCTAAAGTAAACATTAGAACAAAAATTCTATTTTGTCAAGGAACGTACTTCATGCTTTTATGGTCGAAACATATTTGAGCAAGGGGCGGGCTAACGGCTTGCGCTTCACGTGCGCAGCGGAGCGGCGTCCTGTGCAAGCGCGTGTTAGGCGGCGTGATTTTATAGATTGTACTTGCTGACAAAGCTCTGAACTATGTAATGATACACCGACCAGGCATTCCAGACATCTCTTGCCCATTTCTCAACGAGCTTTTGGTGTTCTGAAAAATCTACAGCTTTGACGACATCTAACACCGTCATCTGCCCATTTGGAACAGGTGGCTCCAACCACACAAACTCGCTCACATGTTCCAGAACCTTTCCAATAGCTTGTGTGGCCTCTACGTCTTCAAGTCCTTTCTCAAGCACAAGATATAGACTTATCAAGTGTGTATTCACCGACTGAATGGATTGGCGCGACGGTTTTCCGGAATGTTGAATGGCGTAAGTATCCACTGTCAACCGATGCACTGTTTCAGGGTAACCATATTCACCATATTCTTTAGCAAGAATTTCGCCATAGATTTCCCAGCAACCAGCACTTGCACCAATGTATTTATGCGGCTCTCCAGGAATATCTTTGACCAAAGCACCGCATCCATAACATTTGATTAGCTCAGCCATTATCGCACCTATTTAAATAAGTTGATGGAGTTACTGATGTAAAGGCGTTTCGTAACCCAGCCGCCGAACGTGGAGCTAACGGGCTGCGCGCTTTTGGCGCGTCCCGCTTGACCGCAGGGTTGGGCGTCAGGCTCTGCATTTACGCAACCCGCAATTGAAAGACATGCCGCCGAGTACCGGCGCGCCCCACTTCTCGAAAACCAGCGGCCTCGAATGTCGGAACGAAGCCCATGAACCGATAACTTGGAGACTCTGGATCGACTGGATAAGCCTCCACAATCGAGGCACCTCGGGACTTGGCAAAGTCGATGGCTGCGGTAATGATTCGTTGTATAATGCCTTGGCCGCGTAACCTGCGAGCAACGAAGAAGCAAGCGATTGACCAAACGCCTTCGTCAGGGCTGCCATCATCGACGAGCCGACGGTATGTTGATCGTGGTGCTACGGAGCACCATGCGACGGGTTCGTCATCGAGGTAACCAAGTAGCCCCACTGTCGTTCCGGCGGCGATACGTTTGGCAATGGCGGCTTTGCGGCTCGCACCGTTCGTGTACTTTGCTTCCTCCGGCGTTGCGCGCCAGACCATACACCAACACGCCTTTGGGCCACCTCGACACTCGAAAAGCCTCTCGAAGTCAGGCCATATGTCGGCGGTGACTTCGCGAAATACGATGCGATCAATTGCAGCGGCCTCAGTCATGTGACGCCCAACGTTCGCGTTAACAGGCGAGCAAAGGCGGCGCGAAGCGACGCTTTTGCGAGTCCGTGTTGAACGCATTGTTGGGCGAGAGTCGCGCACAATTAGTGAACAAGCTAATGAACTCAAAGGTCATGCAAGAACTCCCGCACAATGTCCGCAAAGCCACTCGGATTGTCCTGATGGACTACGTGCCCGCCGTCAAGCGTAACGAGACGAGTATTGGGCCGTCGCGCTGCCATTTGCTCGAAGTGGTCTTGCGTCGTAATCCGGCTCTCCCTACCCCGGACCAAGAGAGCCGGGCATCTAGTCGCGAGCCAGTCGGCCCAGTGGTCGCCATTGAGCTGAAGCTGTGATTCAAGCATCTCGCGAGGTTCGAACGCAAGCCGCCAGCCGTTTGGGGTAGAGCGAAAGGAATCCAGGAGGTATGGCGCCAGCCGTTGCCCGATGTGTTCTTCAAGCGCTTCACGGCTTGGAAAGATACCCTCCCAAGCTAACACAAACGAAGCATCAGCATCAGGAGCGGCGCCGATGTCTTCAATGACGACTGCCTTTACACGCTCGGGATGCCACGCAGCGAACTGGTAGGCGTTTACGCCGCCGAGCGAGTTACCCAGTAGGACGGCTTTGTCTACCTCAAGATGCTCGACCAGCGCGGCCACATCGCCTATATAGTCTTTGCGTGTATAACTCAGCGCGTGGTCAGAATAACCGTGTCCGCGTTGGTCCATGGCAATGACGCGCCACTCGGGCGATAGTGCAGCTGCAAGCCGGGTGTAGGTGGCGGCCTCCATCCAAAGCGCGTGGAGGGCAATCAGTGTCTGGCCCTCCCCACCTGTATCGAGGTATGACAGCGTCAGGTCGTTGTGGTGGAATTGACTTCTTGTCATGTGTGTATGGGTCATCGCCTTTTCCTCGCGAGTGTTACTACTGATCTGCCTAACGATTAAGCTCAGCCGCCGCCATAGGCGGTCGGCTGCAGCGCCCTGTTGGGCCACACGGCAGCCATGCACTGCCCGCTAGCTCATATACAAACCGCCATTGACACTGATGGTTTGACCCGTGATGTATCCGTTGAGTGCCAACATTACCACCACCTCGGCGACTTCTTCAGAGGTGCCGAAGCGCCCTACGGGAATCCGCTCCGGCCGAGCTTGCGGGTTGCCGGCGATCATCTCCGTCTCGATCAAGGCTGGCGCAATGGCATTCACGGTGATGCCTTCCCGGGCCAGTTGCGAGGCATATGAGCGGGTCAAACCTAGAATGCCCGCTTTCGACGCAGTGTAATGCGGGCCGATGATCCCGCCCAACTGGGTCGCCGCCGAGGACATATTGATGATGCGTCCCCATCTCGCGGCACGCATGTCAGGTAGCACGGCCTGCGTAACGAGAAAGACGGATTTCAGATTGACGTCGATAATCTCGTCCCAGTCTTCTTCCGTGATCTCCTCCAGGGGTTGGGGACGAGCAATGCCCGCGTTGTTGACTAGAATGGTGACCGCTCCAAGCATTCCTTCTACGGACTTGACCATCCGAGATACATCGGCAGCAACCGAAACATCGGCGCGCACGGTGACGCAACGGCGACCGTAGCTTTCCACTAGGGAACGGACTTGATCGGCTTCACTTTCCCGGCTGTGGTAGTTGAGGGCGATGTCAGCACCTGCTTCAGCAAGCGCTCGGACGACGGCTCGACCGATACCGCGATTACCGCCCGTAACAAGAGCGACTTTGTCAGTCAAATTGCGTGTGTTTGTCATCATGTCAAGTCATCCTTGCCTAATACACTCCATTTCAATTCAATTATGGTTGTTTGTGTGAGGCCCAACAATAATTAGATTGATCCGTATAAGACGCGAAATTCCGGGTTTCAATCCGCATAACACGCCGTTGATGCAGCGATGACTGAGGCGATATATTTTTCAGAATCAGCCCTTTGCATCTCTTGAAGTGTTTTACCATGGCGTCTTATACGGATTGGCATAATAAACCTCTGCGAAGATCTCAAAGTCCATCGCCCCGGAACAAATGCCCGCGCGGAGCGATGGAGCTTGTTCCGGCGCGCGCACGCCTGTTTTTTTGGTTCCATCGCTTTTACTTAATTAAAACCCAATCAAAATTCAATAGCAAATTGTCCGACGGATCCCGACCTTCGTCGGGACAGGATGACAAACCCGATTTTCTTAATTGAAACCTTAAAGATTTCTCCAATTTCAGACTTCTTCTAGAAGCATGAATTCGACCTTTTCACTATTTGGTCTTGTCTCCCTTGCCGGGCGCTGCAGCGTTTTTTCCTTCCATTTGCAGATATCAAAAAGGGAACATTCGTAGCACTTCGGCTTTTGAGCTGTACAAATTTTTCTGCCGAATTTTATCAGGTTCAAATGAAGCTCATAGCCCAGACCCTTCGGGATAACATCTTTGACAGCCAGATAAGTTTTGTCGGGAGTCGTTGCCATCACTACACCCAAGCGGTTGAGAGTCCGATGCACATGGGTGTCAACGGGAAAAGCGTTGTCGTCTCCAAGCGCAAAAAGAGAAACGCAAGCCGAGGTTTTGTAACCTACACCGTTCAACTCACAAAGCTGCCCAATTAAATCGTCTCTATCAATTTTGCCCAGGCCTCTGCGGTCAAATCTTCCGAAATTCTTTCTCACGTCCCTTACAACATTGACGATGGTTTTGCTTTTTTTATTCGCAATTCCGCCGACCTTGATTAAGGATTCGATCTTACGCGGCTGCGCATTAGCGAGTGTTAAAAAATCCGGGAAGGATTTCTTCAAGTTTGTGAAGGCCCTGTGGCTGTTTATGTCGTTTGTATTCTGCGATAAAACGGTCGCGATAAGGAGCTCGAGTGGGTCGGGTAATTTACGCTTTCTTTGGGGAACGCCGAAAATATCACGCAGCCTTGAGGCAATAAATTCCAATTTGGACCGAATCCGCTCGCTGCCCGTGAACGATTTCTTAACTGCGCGCAATTGAATCGGAGAGAAAGGCGTTGCTACTCAAGTTTGAATACGAACTTAGCCACTGCCTGCTGGTTGACTTGCGGATAGTTCTTCGGAAGTCTGCTGAATCGCCACGTGCGGATCGCAGCCATCGCAGCCTCTTCGAGACCCGAATCGGCTTTCTCGATGGGAACCATCGCCACAACGT
>JAKBYW010000121.1:0-6219 GCA_021840275.1 Chloroflexota bacterium
CTCGCGTCAAACCGCGCTCTTCAACGTTGAACTGCCGCTGCGTTACGCGGGTGTTGTAGAGAAACGCAGTGATGTTGCCAGGGCTGCCCTCGAAGCGGTTGGACTTAGCGATCGGATGAAGCATCGCCCGACTGAACTTTCCGGCGGACAGCAACAGCGTGTGGCAATTGCGCGCGCCATTGTCAACAGTCCGGCTATTATCATGGCGGATGAACCAACTGGCAACCTGGACTCGAAGGTTGGCAAAGAGATCATGACTTTGCTGCTTAACTTGAACAAAGATCGCGGCACAACGCTCATTATCGTAACGCACGATCCGACAGTAGGTGAGCAGGCCCAGCGTATCATCCACATCCGCGACGGTGTAGTGGAAACAGCAGCGGAAGGTAAATAATGAACATTTCGCAAGTGTTGTTGGAAGCGCTTGAAAGTCTTAACTCAAATAAATTGCGCTCCGGTTTGACAGTGCTTGGGATCGTCATTGGTGTGGCGGCGGTCATTGCCATGCTGGCGGTTGGGAATGGGGCGACTGCCTCGATCACCGGTTCAATTAATCAGGTTGGGACCAATCTGTTATTTGTCTTTAGTGGGGCGAGGAATAATTCTGCTGTCCATAATCCGCGTCCGTTGACGATAAGCGATGCCAATGCGTTACTGGATCAATTAGCCGCGCCGGATGTTCAGGCCGTAGCGCCTGTTGTGCAGGGAAATGGAACTGTTGATTTCGGCGGTCAGACCAAGACTGCCACGATTGTTGGCGTTACGTCATCTTATGAACAGGTTCGTAATATTACCTTGCTCGATGGCAGCTTCATCAGCGATGATCAAAATCTTGGCCGGGCTTCCGTTACCGTGATCGGGGTGGATGTGGCCGATAAATTGTTCGGCCACCGGGATGGCCTGGTCGGTGAGACAGTTCGCATTAACGGTCAGCCTTTCCGGATCATCGGTGTATTGACGCCGCAAGGCGGCAGTTCGTTCGGCTCCGAAGATAGTGAAGTCATTGTCCCGTTCAGCACTGCTTCGGCCCGGCTTCTGTCCCGTCCTGGCATCGACACAGTAGATACCATTTATGTTCAGGCAACAGATTTTCAAACTGTGACTGCGGCCTCGGATGAGATCTCGCAGATTTTGCGAACCCGCCATCGCACGGCCGTTGGCTTGGATGACTTTACGGTCTTCACTCAGGAAAGCATTCTTACCACAGTCCAAAGCGTTACCGGCGTTCTGACTATTTTCCTGGGCGGCATCGCGGCCATCTCTTTGCTGGTGGGCGGTATCGGCATCATGAACATCATGCTGGTCTCGGTCACAGAACGGACGCGTGAGATTGGTTTGCGAAAAGCATTGGGGGCGCGTAAGCGCGACATCCTCATCCAATTCCTGGCAGAGTCCTCTTTGCTCAGTTTGCTGGGAGGCATTATCGGCATTATGTTCGGCTGGTTGATCGCCTTCATTGTTGGGAAGGTTGCGGCTGCTACCGGAAATAATTTCACTCCCATCGTTGGAATGGATGCGGTTTTGCTGGCTACCATCTTCTCCGCGGCAGTTGGGTTGTTCTTTGGGATTTACCCTGCCAACCGCGCGGCCAGCCTTGAACCGGTGGAAGCGCTGCGTTACGAATAAACTCAGGTTCTTGCTGACGAAAAAGAAACGGCGGAAGCCTGATGTCTTAAATGAGTGAGTATGTCAAATAAATCTTCGAGAACTATCTTCTGGCTGATCGCAATGGCTTTTATGGTTTCCAGCCAGGGCTGTGCATTTCGCGTAACGACGCCTGTCGGTGTTCAGGCTCTGCCTTCATCGCAAACCGAAACCATTCCCACAGCCTCATTGCAAACGGATATTCCAGCGCCAACAGTTCAGGCGGAAATCGCAAGCCCAACCGCTTTAGCCACTTTGACGCCGCCCGCGATTACGGTCACTGCTGTAAAAGGCAACCTTTTCATCCGACGCGGTCCAGATTTGGCTTACAACGCGGTTTCTGCTTTGATGAAGGGCCAAGTTGTTATGGCATTGGGACGCGATGTTCTTGCGCGCTGGGTGCAGATTCCAATTCCCGGCCAGCTGAATAAAACCGGTTGGATTTCCATCCAGACACAATATTCTGCTGTCAGCGGCGATGTGATGACCCTGCCGGAGGTCACGAACGTACCCCGGCCCATTGCATCCTATTTTCGAAATTGCTCCAACCATAAAATGCTCGTTGAGCCTGGAGATACAGTCCTTCTATCCGTTAGTGGTTATCCTGATAACATCCAGTGGATCAATCCGGGCATTTACACTGTTTATGATTATGATCTTCCCAAGCAGCCTGAGGTGCTTTCTGCTGAGCTGCGAGAGGGGCTCACAGTTGACATTCTCGTAGATGGCAGCGGCGAGCATAGAAAATGTCCGGACACCATGATTAATCCGTGATTACTGTACAACAAATTGTTTTAGCCTGCCTGATCATCTTCATGTTTTATTGGTTCATCAGTGCCCAGTCAGTAAAGCCCCTACAGGAAACAAAAGGGTGGTTATCAGGAAACTGGTATTCCATGTTGCCGGTGGCAGGCTTTTTGTTTTTCGTTATCGACAAATCTGTCGAAGCACTTTGCCGAACAATATCTGGAATACCAGAGACACACCAAAGCACTTATCCCGTTTATTCCTTGGTGGGTCGAATACCCCACCACTTGTGGCGAAAAAATCTTCCGCTTGCGGCGGGGTAATTCATCCGGTAAAAATATTCACGGAATTATGCCGATGCAAGTTGATGAAATCCCGTCATCACTTCTAGATGAGTATGCTCGTATTCCGATTCGCTTTGAAGTGCGTTCCATCCTGGATGTCGAATTAATAGACGGGGGCCTCGGCGGCTTTCGCTTTCACGAAGAAACGGTTGAACCATACATCAAAGATTATGATGAGATGGAATCGCCGACGGATTGGCCGCGTCAATTCGATGTTAGCAATTGGGGATTTTTTCTGGCGCACGACGGGAACGAAAATGTCGGCGCGGCGGCGATGGCCTTCGATTCAAACGGTATCCACATGCTCGAAGAGCGGTCAGACCTGGCAGTGCTTTGGGATATTCGTGTCCGGCCTGAGGTCCGCGGGAGAGGCGTGGGCAGAATGCTTTTTGAACACGCCGCGAATTGGTCGCGTCGACGCGGTTGTCGTCAAATGAAAATCGAAACCCAAAATGTCAATGTGGCCGCCTGTCACTTTTATCGCCGCATGGGTTGCGAGTTGGGAAACATCCATCGCTTTGGTTACGCGGCCATTCCCGCCGTTTCAGATGAAGTGATGCTGAACTGGTATTTCAACCTGTAATTGGATAAGGTACAATTTGACTATGTCTGACTTCAATATTTTGATCACGGATGGACTGGACGAGGCGGGACAGTCCATCCTTCGCGCCGCTTCGTACCTGGACGATAAAACGGGTATCTCCGCCCCGGACCTTGTCCAAGCTATTGGAAACTACGACGCGCTCATCGTGCGCGGCCAGACCAAAGTCACTGCCGAAGTTTTTGAGGCAGCCAAAAAACTCAAGGTCGTTGGCCGGGCCGGTGTCGGAGTGGATAACATTGACCTTGAATCCGCCAAGAAGAACGGCGTAACCGTGGTCAATGCCCCGACTTCAACCACGCTGGCAGTTGCTGAATTGACGTTTGGGCTTTTGCTGGCAGTAGCGCGTGAAATCCCGCGCGCTGATGCGGCCATGAAAAAAGGCGAATGGCTCAAGAAGGAACTCGAAGGCATTGAACTCAACGGCAAGACGCTTGGCATCATCGGTTATGGACGCATTGGGCAGGAAGTGGGCAAGCGCGCCGCGACTTTTGGTATGAGCGTCGTGGCGTACGATGCGCTCATTCCTGAGCATGAGATCAAGGAACTTGGCGGAGAGCCGGTTTCAATGCAGGAACTATATAGCTGGTCGGATTTTATTTGCGTGCACACGCCGCTCAACATCCAGACCCGCGACTTGATCGGCCCGTTGGCTATTTCTGAAATGAAAGACGGCGTGCGGATCGTGTGTGCGGCGCGCGGCGGAATCATTGACGAAGCCGCTTTGCTGGCCGCGCTGAATTCCGGGAAGGTGGCGGGCGTTGCGTTGGATGTCTTCGCGGCTGAGCCGCCGGGGTTAACGGAACTGGTCAAGCATCCGCGCGTGATCGCAACCCCACACATCGGCGCGCAGACGGCTGAAGCGCAAGTCCGCGCCGCTAAAGATATTGCTCATGAAGTGCTGGCCGCGTTGAGCGGCCAGTCGTTGAGATGGAAAGTTGCATAACACTATCATCCAGATAATTGCTGGATAACAAAGGAGAATCCATGTCTGAAAAACTCGATAAGCTAAAAGAGATCATGGGCGAAATCTCTGATCTCAACCATTCCGCCGCTCTGCTCGGATGGGATCGGCAGACTTACATGCCTCCCGCTGGCGGCGAAGCGCGCGGTCAGCAGCTTGCCACGCTTGGCAAGATCGCGCACCAAAAAGCGACCTCCGCTGAAGTAGGCAAACTGCTCGAAGATCTAAAGCAGGAATTTGCAGGCGCTGATCCATCTTCCGATGAAGCGGCCATGATCCGGGTCGCGGTTCGCGATTATGACAAGGCTGTGCGCGTTCCATCCGAGTTTGTGGCGAAGCGGGCTATTATCACGACCAAGGCTTTTGAAGGCTGGGCCGAGGCCAGGTCAAAATCTGATTTCTCCATTTTCCGTCCGCATCTTGAAAAAGTAGTGGACCTGGTCAGGGAATACATCAGCTTCTTTCCGCCCGCCGATCATCCCTACGATACTTTGTTGGATGACTACGAACCCGGTATGAAGACTGCCGATGTGAGGGCCATCTTCGACGGCTTGCGCCCCAAACAAGTGGAGCTTATCAAGGCCATCGCATCCCGTCCGCAGATCAACGACAAATTCCTGCACAAAAAATATAACGAACAAAAAGTTTGGGATTTCAGCGCGGCAATAACAAAACAGTTTGGCTACGATTGGAACCGCGGACGCATGGATAAGGCGCCGCATCCGTTCGAGACTTCGTTCAGTTCAAACGATGTCCGCATCACCAACCGCTTCGAAGCGGGGAGTCCGCTTGCTACCGTCTTCAGCGCCATGCACGAATCAGGCCACGCGATGTACGAGCAGGGAATCAACCCGGCGTATGATCGCATCTCCCTGGCGCATGGCACCTCGCTGGCTGTTCATGAATCCCAATCGCGCATGTGGGAAAATCTCGTTGGCCGCTCGTTCGCCTTCTGGGAATTCTTCTACCCACAACTCAAGAAGATTTTCCCCTCGCAGTTGGATGGCGTTGGCCTCAAGAATTTCTACAAAGCTATCAACAAGGTCGAGCCTTCACTCATCCGCGTCAATGCGGACGAAGCTACATACAATCTGCATATCATGCTCCGCCTCGAACTTGAGATTGCCATGGTCGAGGGCAAAGTTGCCATTAAGGACTTGCCCGAAATCTGGAACGCGAAGATGAGGGATTATCTCGGCATCACACCGCCCAATGAAGCGCAAGGCGTGTTGCAGGATATTCATTGGTCGTACGGTTCCATTGGTTACTTCTCCACGTATGCGCTCGGCAACCTCGTCTCTGCTCAACTATGGGAGAAGATCAACAAAGATATCAAAGGCTTCGAAGGTCAGATCAGCAAAGGCAAGTTTGATTCTTTGCTTGGCTGGCTGCGCGAAAATGTCCACAAGCATGGACGCAAGTATGATTCGCAGGACCTCGTCCAAAAGATCACCGGCTCGAAGGTCACGCCTGAGCCGTACGTCCGCTATTTGAAATCAAAATATAGCGATATCTACGGGCTGTAAAATTTTGTTCTGACACTCTTACACAAGTCCAACACGTCTGATTAGCTTGACCTTTTAGACTTGTTGGACTTTTTGGATGATCTGATTCTATGTTTCGAAAGATTCTTCTCCTCGCTTCTCTCTCTGGACTTTTAGCCGGATGCGCGTTACCGGGTTCCGTTTCTGTTCCCACGCCTTATCCCGCAATTTATCTGCCGACGGTAATCTACCTTACCGCTCAATCTCTTGACGGGACAATGTCCGCGCAAACGGTCGCAGCGACTACACCGACTAAGACGCTAACCGAAACGCCTGTCCCCCCGACCCCAACACCTCAATCCACAGCCACAATCACACCCGCGCCAAATGTCCCCTTGGCAGCCATTCAGATCAACGCGCCCGGCCCGGAGTCGA
>JAKBYW010000122.1:0-6197 GCA_021840275.1 Chloroflexota bacterium
CAAAGACTTCAACTCTAAATTCAAGAACAGTCCCGTCAAACGCGCCAAGCGGCGTGGTTATTTACGAAACGTTGCGGTAGCCCTCGGCAATTCAAATGACATAAATGCTCTGCCCGCATTGAACCAGGCCCTCGACGACTCGGAGCCAATGGTGCATGAACATGCTGCCTGGGCGATTCAGAAATTGAAGAGAAAATATAAATGAAAAAATTACTGATCGCAACAAACAATAAAGATAAGATCGAAGAGATTCACGACCTGCTCAAAGATCTCGATCTTGAATTAGTCACGCCTGCCGACATTGGATTGAAACTTGCTGTCCTTGAAGATGGCAAAACTTATGCTGAAAATGCCGGAAAAAAAGCGGTCGCCTTCGCCCACGCCAGCCGGTTGATTTCCCTTGCCGATGACTCTGGTCTCGAAGTGGATGCTCTGGATGGCGCGCCCGGGCTTTTTTCCGCGCGTTACTTACCCAAGCCCGGCGCGTCCGACGCAGATCGCCGGGCGTATCTTCTACAAAACTTGCAAAACAAGCCCCGTCCATGGACGGCGCATTTTCATGCCACCATCGCAATTGCCGTGCCAGATAAAGCCGTCCAGTTCGCAGAGGGGCAGTGCGGCGGCGAGATCATTCCCGAAGAACGCGGCACAGGCGGCTTTGGTTACGATCCGATTTTCTTCCTTCCCGAATTAGGCAGGACCATGGCCGAACTTAACATGGACGAAAAAAATCGCCTGAGCCATCGGGCGCGGGCGATCATCAATGCAAAGCCGATCATAAAAAAAATATTCGCTTGAAAAATTAATCCTGTCCGGCCTGAAACGGGATCGCATTAAAAAAATCAGCAAGCAAATTTGCAACCACTTCAGGTTGTTCAAGCATCGCCATGTGCCCTGCACTGGGCACGATTTCCATTCGAGCATTGAGAATATTATCCCGCAATAATTCGGAATATTTTGGGGGTGTCATCCTGTCGTCCGCGCCGCATACTATCAGCGTGGGCGCGGAAATCTTCGAGAGTTGATCCGTTACATTAAACGCGTCGCACGCCAAAAAGTCCCCGTAAAGAACCGTGGGCCGCGTCCCGGATAATTTTTGTTCGCCCAGTTCTTTAAGTCTCGCGTTGGCATGTTCGGAATAAGAAAAATCATTGATCATGTGAACCGCGTCCATAAAAGCGGAAGGATTGGACGCGCTCTGCAAAATGGCCGGCGACACGCGCAACTTCGAACCGCTTCCCACCAGACCCAAAGCGGACACCTGCTTCGGCGAGCGGAGCGCGGCCGTCAGCGCAATGGCGCTGCCCATTGAATGACCGACCAATACAGCCGAATTCAACTTGATGGCTTTTATAAAATCGAGAATGTGTTCGGCGTAATCATCGATCGTCTGATGCCCCACGCCTTCGGATTTGCCGTGACCAGGAAGATCAACTGCGAAGATACGCTGATCGAGCAGGCGGCGGACTTGCGGCGGCCAATGTAAATGAGTACCGCCCGCACCGTGGATCAAGATCACAGGCGGGCGTGAAAGATTTTCGGCCTCATGGGCGAAATAATATAAATCGGCGGCGGTAGGCATACGTTGATTTTAGCGCGGTTTGGGATGATGCAAACGATCGGCCGCTTCATCGGTCAACGGAATATAGACCGAGACATTCGTTCCCTTGCCAGGCGTTGATTGCAGATTGAGCAGGCCATTGACCAATTCAGCACGCTCGCGCAGATTGACCATGCCGAGACTGGAACTTTTGTCGTAGGCCTTGTTCATGGCTTCTATGTCGAATCCCACGCCATTGTCTTCGATCTCCAGCAAGGCCATGCCCTGCTGGAATGGACGCAGGCGCACCCAGATGTTCAGAGCGTTGGCGTGTTTGCGCGCATTGTTAACAGCTTCTTCGATGATGTAAAAGATCACGCCCTGCCTGCCCATTTCCATTTGACCGGTCAGATTATCATCCACGTTGACGATCACATTTTGATTGTAGGTCTCACGCATTTTATCAGCCATGGAATTTAACGCCGCGCTCAATCCTTGCGACTCAAGAATAAGCGGACGCAGTGTAAAGAGCATGTGGCGGATTTCCTTGGTAGTTCGGTGCGCCAACTCTTCGATCTTGGAGAGTTCTTCCACGGCCATCTTCGTATCTTTTTCCATCATACGACGCGCAATGTTGATACGCATGGCCATGGCCGCTACAGATTGTGTTGGGCCATCGTGTAGGTCACGCGCCAGCTTCTTGCGCGCCTCTTCGTGGACTTCGATCATGCGCTCTTTCTCTTCGACCAGATCCTGGTACAGGCGCGCGTTTTGAATGGCAACGACAGCCTGACGCCCGATAATGTCCAGCAGGTCCTGGCGGTCGGGAGAGAAATAATTGGGGTCAGGATGAGCGAAAACCATCGCGCCATAAACGTTAAATCCGCTTCGCAACGGGAAGCAATATCCCGACGTACAGTTGCGAAACGCGATCACGCGTCCCAGTTCAGGATCGTAGCCAATATCTTTTGAAAAAGCTGGTTCGCCTTCATCGAAAACCTTTTTTAGAATACCTTCATTGCCTTGAAAAGTCACGCGCGAATCTGCGCTGGTAAATCGTCGCGCCGAGCCGACCATCAGTTGTCCGCCGCGGAACAGCAGTACGGCGCTCACGAGCGGATCGCTGGCCGCCGTGTCGGGATCGGGGTTGAGGGCCGAATATCCCAGGTCGAGGGCCGAATCGAGCACGCGCTTGTAGGAGAGAGTCGCCGTCAGTGCGGATGTCAATTCGTAAATGACGCGCAAACGTTCGCCTTGAATGTGGCGTTTTTTCTCTTCTGCGTCCAGCCATTTTTGGCGGGAGATGCGCAAACGCGTCATCAATTGTTTTCCGAGAAAGCCAAAGGCCAGGCCTACGATTGCATAAATGCCGCTCCACTCCATGGCAAGCAACAGGTTGGCCGGTGCTAAAAACCAGGCATATACGATCACCAGTACGGCAGATAAAACTGCCGCCAGCAATCCGCCTAATAATTCAAAATAGACAACACCCGAGAAAATGGGTAACAGCCCGGTCCAGGCGGCAGGACCAGCCAGGCCGCCCTGCACCCAGAAGAATATCCCGCCCAATAAAAAATCCACCGCGAGGCTGACATGGCGGTGAAAAGTCAAACGGATATTCAAGCTCGCCAGAACTGTCATGCCCATGTTCCAGAAGATCATCACGGCGATCGGCCAGAACAACGCCAGTGTCAGTTCTCCGCCCAACGCCAGCGAAACTACAAACCCGATCATGACGGTCCAGCGCAGGGAGATCGCGAACCAGTCCGCGACATAAGGAGTTTCGTAAGTTTGCATGAGCTATATCATAACGAAAGAATGTGTTCGTGGCAACATGAACGCATTACAAGACGATTACACGTTCGCCAGGAATCCGGCCCACAGGCCTTTTGGGATGTGGATCATGATTTTTTCAGGCTCAGAGAACAAACCTTTAAGCAAGAACCTCTGCGAGGACAGGCGAGCGGGAAGAGTTCGTTTTTTCTTGGCGTGCTTCGTGTGTTTGCGGCGGCATATGGAGGCTCAAAATCATTCAGCAGTTTTTGGGGATTGTATTGCAAAAGTCGATATTCCAACCAAAATGCCGATGTTGATCCACAGGTTTGGCGTTGCGAAAGAATCCTGTGTCATGTTATAGAAAATGAGCGCGATCCACGTGAAAATGGATGCAACCCCCAGATATCGCCAGATGGCCGACTTCTGTTTTAAGACCGAGAGGGCGTCACCTAAAATGGAAAATTGGAAGGCCAGGAACAGGAAGAAGCCGATCAAGCCTGTTTCGGCCAGCAGACGCACGTACAGATTTTTGGGGTTTGGATAAAGGTTGCTGGTGGGACTCAACTGATTGGCAATCTCCGGCACGAAGGTCAGCGCCCAATCGGGCAGGTTATTGTAGATATAGAATCCACTTGCGCCCAGCCCGACACCGTTCAATGGATGATCGTTATACGCGCCCATTGCACCCCAAATGTACGCGGCGCGCGCGCCTGCATAATTTTGGATGATGAATTCCTCCACGCTGTTTGCCTGGGAGTTCCATAAGCTGGAAATATAATCTTTTTGTGCTAGGAAGAGTGATGCACCGGTAATCGCGGCAGCGACCAGAACGATCAGACTCACTCGCCAAAGCCACCCGCCGCCGCGGCGAAAGCCAGATGCGAACCATATCCACGCGGCGCGGATTTGTTCACGGCCAACGAAGATAAACGTCAACATAACGGTGGCGGCAACTGTGACTAGGCCGCCGCGCGAAAATGTCGCCAGCAGGAGAAGCGCGGCACAAGCCAGCAACACCGGCTCCAGCCATTTGAAACGCGTGGCCCGTTCCCGGGTCAGGAGCGAGGCGAACAGCCAGGGCATGTAAATCGTCGAAATTTGCCCTGCCAGCCAGGATGGTTCATACGCCATGCCATTGATCCGATTGGTCTTGATCAACTCGCGCATGGAGAAAGCGCGCTGCCATTGCGTCACCAATGGTTTGGGGAAAATATGCAGGTAAAACGTTGCGCCTTGCAAGCCGCTCCAAAGTACGTCGAGAACAAAACCGGCCAATATCCATTTGACTGTAAAACGCAGATCGTCTTCGTTGCGATTCATCCAGACTGCGGAGATAAAGAAGACCAGGCCGATGAAAACGGTTGCCCAGGCGCGGACGACGCGTCCGACCACGCCCTGCCCGCGCATGATCACCGGCGCAAACAGGACCCCGATCAGGCTGGCCGCCAAAGCGGCGAGGACGAAGGCTGTGAGCGAAGTCAGCGCCCCCGCGCGTGGAAATGTGGTTTTGCCGCGAATCAGTTGAACGAGCAAAACAGGCGCGAGCAAAGCCAGTGGAAAGAATGCCAGCGGTCGTTCATAAGTGGTTTCGCCCACCGGGAAATAACGGAAGCTTGTAACGGGCAATGACACGAGGGCCGCGGCCCACAGCCAGCGCGCGATCTTATCCAGACTCAAAGAAAAGGAAGTCGCTTTCATTTCTCGGTTTTGAAAAATAAAATGCCAAATGTGCTGATTGCTAAAAAGCCCAACGCGCCAACCAGCAAATAGACACTTAAACTGACACGACGATGAGCGCTGAGATTCTGTGTCTGCGTGGCCGAGGCACTGATATATTTTTCCAGCCCGCTCGAAGGATTCACAACTTCGGCTTGAACATTGTCAGCGAAGGCTTGCGCCCAGGCCGAAGCCAGCGCGGCGGCCCGGTTTGGATCTTTGTCATCGGCAAAGAAATGCCAGCCGCCGTTGCCGGGTTGATCCATTTGCAGTTTTCCGTCGCGCATCTGCTGGACAGTCACGCCGTTCACCTGTGCCGCGACGGAATTGAGCACCGCGTCGGACATGGCGATCTCTTCCAATTTGCGGACTTCACGATCAAGATAATAAAATTGTTCGCGGTCCGTATTTTGCGGCCAGGCCTGTTCAAGGTGGAAGTCCACGTTGACGGTCGCGCGTGCTCGATATAACGGCGGCGCAATATAGTAAAGTGCCGCGCCAATTGCCGCGCCGAGCAATGCGCCGATCAGCCAGAAGCGCCAGGCTTTGAGGAGATGAATGAGATCATCGGAGGCTGGGGATGAGAAGATCAATTTCATAATTAACACTCGTTATTCAAGATTTGAAATTCGATATTCGAATGATGTGGCGAGTATCAAGTATCGAATATCGTCTTACGTTTTTTTCAACATCAATCTGCGCCGCCAATTCCATAACGGCGCGATCAATTTGCGGATGTAATATTTTGCTACGATGGTGGAGAAAAAATTCCCACCGTCGCGGTAATGGACACGCACCATTTCGGGCCAGCAGCGGTCATCGGCGGCAATGGTTTTGCCTGCGGTGTGCAAGCGGAAGTTGGCCCACGTCTGCGGGACATATTTTACCTGTGAACGAGTTGCCAGACGCACCCAAAGATCATAATCCATCGCAAAATAAAATGACGGGTCGAGCGGGCCAACCTCGCGCCACAACTTTCCACGAAAGAACGAAGCCTGTTGCGGGATATGAACGTAACCTTCCCGCAAACGTTTCAAGCCCGTTTGTGCGGCGGGGAATTTGCCGATCACGCGTCCCTCTTCGTTGATGTAATTCGCATCGCCGTAAAGCAATCCGATCTCGGGATTTGGCTGCATAAACTTGACCACTGACCAGATCGCGTTAG
>JAKBYW010000123.1:0-6141 GCA_021840275.1 Chloroflexota bacterium
CCCTTCGATGGTGACAATATTTTTCCCATCCGCGCGCTCGGCAGGATAGATGCACGAGACCACAGGCTCGCCATCCACAAGGACGGTACACGCGCCGCACTCGGCCTCATCACAGCCGATCTTTGTGCCCGTGAGTCGAAGTCGCTCGCGCAGGAGGGTGGAGAGGGTTTCGCCCGCAATGGGTTCGAGAGTGTGTTTGATGCCGTTAACTGTAAGTGAGATTAGGTTGTTCATTGTAACCGCCACAGTGGTTTAGTGTCACAAAGAAGCATCAAATTCTGTTAATCGGGTAAAGGTACCTATATTCGAAAACGGCCGCCAACCTCTTTCAATTGCAAGGCGAAATAACCACCACTCAAAATCCCGAAAATAGATTTGATCTGATGTAAGATGAGACAAATCAGATCCGATAATTTCAATGTCATAGAGCGTGAACCGTAACGAATATTCACTTATCCAGAGCCGATTCTGTTTATCCCACTTATTACCAAATTTCTCAACAAAGAGATTCCCAAAATACTTTACTTCGAGTGAATCTGTGGACTTTATTTCGATGTGCGCATGGTCAGATTCTACAATAATTGAAAATAGGTCAACTTTTTGCATTTTAGCTCCGTTCCTGTTCCATCACAAAATACTAAGTGAAACTAATCAAAGAACTGTGTGTCTTTCCGTCTCAACCGTCAATTTGCTCTTTTCCATACATTTTCGAGTATTTCCCTAAATAAACCAATAACAATGTGCCGACGATAATCCGCGCTGGCACGGCGGGAGTGGAGCCTACCAAACCACTTGGACATCATATTTCCGAATATCATCATCCACCGATAGAAGCGGCATGGATTCAACCTGGCTTTGGGCAATCAGTAATCTGTCAAATGGATCGGCATGGTGCATGGGCAATTTATAGACCTGCACAGCATGATGGATTTGTACAGGCAGGGCTTGAAACCCATGCAGGCTTATGCGACTTGAAATGTAGTGCGTGGGATCTTCTGGTAAAACAAGACGCCCACGGGCGGCTTTAATGGCAATTTCCCATGCGCTGGCAGCGCTAAGGAAGATTTCGTTACTACCATCTGCGATGATTTCCTTTGCAATAGTGGATAACTGCGAGTCATCCATATTCCACCAAAGGAATGTATGCGTGTCGAGCAGGTATTTCATACTGCGAATTCCTCCAACGGGTCATCGAAGTTAGGCATGATGACTACCGTACCCTTGTCAATGCCTGGTTTGCGCTGGGAAATATTCGAAACCACAGGCAAAATACGCGCAATAGGTTTCCCTGCTTTGGCAATCACTACTTCTTCGCCATTCAAAACACGTTCAAGCAGTTTTGAAAAGTGGGTTTTAGCTTCGTGAATATTGAAAATAGTCATTTGACACCTCTAAAGGCATTGTAGACTAACCAGTGGACTAAGTCAAGCCCGTTCCCACGCGGCTTTGAGCGTATCCTTGAACAATCCACTGACGATGTGCTTGCGATAGTCCGCGCTGGCACGGCGGGCGCTGGAGCGGAATTGGGCCTGGGCTAGCAAAGCATCCAGCGCCGAGTCAAATGTTGAATCTATGAGAGATTGTCCACGCAAAATATTTTCCGCTTCGGTGGCGCGGAAGGGAGTCGCGCCGCCGGGGCCGACGGTGATGTGAATATCTTTGATGATATCCTTTTCACGTTCCAGCCAGACCGCGCAATTTAAAATAGGAAGCGCAACTCCTTGATGGCGCATGATTCTCTTGAAACATGAAGAAACCCTAAAGGTCTCAGAGACTTTTAGGGTTTGAATTGGAATATAAAAACCAACCAATAATTCTTCCCCGTGTTTGAGCGCGGATTTTCCCGGGCCGAGAAATAATTCTTTGAATGGGATGCGACGCGTTTTTATTTTGCTCTCAGCGACGTCCTCGCCGCCGGGGACGGTGGCTTGAGCAAAGTTGGCAATCTCTGCCTGCGCGTCCAACGCGAGCAAGGCAATCGTCCCATCTGCGGCAGGGAGAGCGTGGGCGACGTTTCCGCCGAGCGTGGCGACGTTGCGGACTTGCGGTCCGGCGATCAAGTTGCAGGCTTCTATCAAGGCTTGGGCGTGGCGAGCCGTGAGCGGGTCCAGCGCGACGCGATTAACCGGCACGCCCGCGCCGATGAAAAGATATTCATCCCTAATATCGAGAACAAGCAATTCTCTAATTTCAGTAACATCAATTAAAGTTTGAACGGGAGAATGTCGGCCTTGTTCCAAATCCAATAATAAATCTGTCCCGCCTGCAATCGGCGCAAGTGGGCGCGGCGCATGAGCGAACGCATCCATTGCCTCGGATAAAGTTTTTGGTCGAAGATAATTTTGCCAAAGGTTCATTGGTGGTGTCCTCTTTCTTGGACGGCGGTACTTTTCGATGGGCTTGCCCAACGCCGTTGATGTGAACACATCAGCGACCACCGAACCGATGGATTTTTATTTTACTAGCAAGTGTAGAGCGGGAAGCCCCGCTCTACATAATTTATAGCCCGCGTTCGCCGCGAATATAAGGTGTGCCTAATGCGGCGGGTGCGCCAATTCGTTTGCGCATGGCTTCGCGCGAACCGAGGATCAAAATAAAGATCGTTGCAAGATACGGCAACATGTCCATAATGCGGCCAAGCTGCGGATTGTTGGCGGTGGAAATAAAAGGCAGTGCCGGATTCTGCAGATCGAGCGGCAGGCGGCGAAGCAGACCGAAGAAATACGAAACCCACAGCCCTCGAAGCGGATCCCACGACGCAAAGATTACCAAGCCGACAGCGATCCAGCCGAGGCCCGAAGTTTTTCCGTCCACCCAACCCGGGTCGGCCACAAGACTCATGGCGGCGCCGCCCAGCCCGCTCATTAAGCCGCCAAAGATGACGTACATGTAACGCGTTCGGTAAACATTGATTCCCAACGAGTCCGCAGCAGATGGATACTCGCCCACCGAGCGCAAGTTAAGTCCGGGGCGAGTTCGATTCAGGTAATACCAAATTGCCGGCGCGAGCACTAATCCCACCACAATCATAATTAATTGCTGGAGCTCGATACGATCAAGAAGAGGCACTGTCAAGGGAATTGGCTGTGGAACAGCCTTGCCTACGTATGGCGCGCCGAGGATGCTCGAGAGACCAGTGCCGAGAAAAGTGACTGCCAGACCACTTACAACCTGATCGGCCCTCAAGCTAATGGTGATGAAAGCATGGAGAAGAGCAAGCAAGCCGCCAAATATCATGCCGACCAAAAGCCCGACGAAAGTATTCCCGGTGTGGAACCAGACCGCGAAGCCGCCCATCGCGCCTACCAGCATCATGCCTTCGATTCCCAGATTCATTACACCAGCGCGTTCGGACAAAATTTCTCCAAGCGTTGCAAACAGCAACGGCGTCCCGCTGACCAGCGCACCAAATATGATCGTAGCCGCGAGTGCGATCAAAGCGTTAGTTGACATTGGAAGGCTCCGAAGCAGATGTGACTACGCTGGAGGTTATCTTCTCCAGCCGAAAGCGATAGCGAAAGAGTAATTCAGTGCCGACTACTACAAACAGGATTACACCCTGCAACATGGAAGCAATACCCTGAGGCTGGATCAACTGAGTACCCACCAACAGTCCGCCAAAAAGAATGGCAACGAAAATCGCGGCCAGAGGATTAAGTCGTGCCAGCCAGGCCACGATCACGCCCGTGAAACCGTATCCGCGCTGAAAACGTCCAGTGAGTTCGCGCAAGGCCGCGACTTCATTCATCCCGGCCAAACCGGCCAGCGCGCCGGAAATCCCCATCACCAAAAAAATATTGCGCGCTAGATTGATGCCGGCATAACGAGCCGCTTTTGGGTTATCACCTATCACGCGGATCTCATATCCCCAGCGACTGCGGTAAATAATCCATGCTAGCATACTTGCGGCGATGATCCCGAGGAAGATTCCGGGATGGGCGGTTAATCCCGCCAGAATTGGAATGCTTTTCGAGTATTCGGTCAAGCGCGGCCAGGTGGCGGAAGTAGCGAAGCGACCGGTCGACTCGAAGTCTCCCAAACTCCACGGTCCGACCACTATAAAATATTCAAGCCATTTGTAGGCCACATAGTTCAACATCAAAGTAATGATGATCTCATTGATGTTGAGCCAGGCCTTGAGCAAACCAGGAATGGCTCCATAGATAAAACCTGCAATCAAACCAGCCAGCGCCATCGTCGCCAACATCACAGTGCGATCGGTATTCTTTGGCAAAAGAAATATTGCAACACCGGTGGCAGCCCAGGCACCCATGAACATCTGTCCGTCTGCGCCGATGTTCCAAAGCTTCATCCGAAAGGCAAGGATACAAGCCAGACCGGTTAAAAGAATGGGCGAGGCTTTAACCAACGTGTCGGAGATTGGACCGAAGCACAGCGATCCTTTTGGACAATCGGTGTTGGTCAACAAGGCGTGGATTCCCGCCTGCCAATCTTGCAATGTGCCAAAGCCTTCCTTGAATATTTCGCGATAGGTTCCAATAGGATCTGTGGCACCTGCCGCTCGCAAGACAAAGCCACCTACAACCAATGCCAGCACTACACCCAAAATGGATGATACGATTCCCATCCAGCCGGGGTTATCCGCGCGGGTTTCGATTCTTAAGCGATAGGATTTCCATGGCAGATTCATTTTTCCACCTTTGTGCCGGCCATCATGAGCCCGATTGTTTGAATATCCGCACCGTCAGTGGGCATTTCGCCGATAATCTGCCCCTCATACATGACAGCCAGACGATCACTTAATGAAAGTAATTCATCCAAATCCTCGGAGATCAAAAGGATGGCGGCGCCCGCATCGCGTTGTTCAATCAGGATTTTATGGACCGATTCCATCGCGCCCACATCCAGACCTCGGGCCGGGTGCACCGCAATCATCAGCCCCGGATGCCCGGACGTTTCGCGCGCCAAAATTATTTTTTGCAAATTGCCGCCCGATAACATCCGCACCGCGGTTTCGACTGTCGGTGTCGCGACCTGATATTCATCCACCAGGCGGACGGCATTTTCATGCACTGCATTTGAATTGATCGCCCATCCAGAAGAAATAGGTTCGCGATTAAAGGACTTAAGAATCAAATTCTCAGCCACGCTCAAACTTGGGACGCTTCCAAACGCGGCGCGGTCTTCGGGAATATGCGCCAGCCGTTGACCGATCTCTTGCCACTTGGTTGAAGGGTCCAATAGATCGTTGCCAAATTTTGCAGTGCCGCTAGTCATGCGTCGCAGGCCGGTGAGAACCTCCGCCAACTCGCGCTGACCATTACCGGCCACCCCGGCAATTCCAAATATTTCCCCAGCGCGCAGTTGAAAAGACACATTACGAAGGGCCGGAAGACCACGATCATTATTTGCGGTCAGTCCATTGGCTGAAAGGACAACGTCACCAAGTTGTGCCTTCTTCTTGATAACGCGGAATAAAACTTCGCGCCCGACCATTAACTTGGCAAGCTGGGCTTTTGTGACGCCCTTGGCGGATTCGCCCGCCGCGGTTACTTTGCCGCGCCGCAAAACCGTCACGCGGTCTGCGATGGCAACCACTTCATCCAGTTTATGTGAAATAAAAACAATGGTGTGTCCCTGCCGAGTCATATCGCGCAAAGTGTGGAATAACGAATCAACTTCCTGTGGAGTCAAAACCGCGGTGGGTTCATCCATGATCAAAACTTTGGCGCCGCGGAAAAGCATCTTCAAAACTTCGACGCGCTGTTGTTCGCCGACGGACAATTCCCATATCCTGGCACGCGGGTTGACATTCATGTTATATTGTTCGGCCAGGGCGGCCACCTGTTCTTCGACCTGTGATAAATTAAGAAAAAAACGTGGACGATTCAAACCAAGTACTATGTTCTCGGCAACTGAATGAGACGGCACCAACATAAAATGTTGATGCACCATGCCGATCCCATGAGCAATGGCGTCTTGAGGAGAATGAAAGGAAACTTTTTGTCCCCCAACGTAAATCTCACCGGCCTCCGATATATAAAGACCGCCTAAAACATTCATCAACGTACTTTTGCCCGCGCCGTTTTCACCCAACAACGCGTGAACCTCTCCCACCCGCGAAGAAAAATTTACATGATCGTTCGCGAGGACGCCAGGAAAGCGCTTGACGATCCCTCG